>CATPCO010000486.1 GCA_955652925.1 uncultured Xanthobacteraceae bacterium
CCACGAGCGCCATGCGTCGCTTGCGATGTCGAAGGAGACCTGACGCCGCTTTTGCGGATCGAGCAGTGCAAGAAAATCGCGCGCGGCCCGCACAACGGGTTGCAGCGATACGCCGGTCTTGCGCACGGGGAATAATCCCGGTGCAACTACGCCGTCGCGCGTAATGCCGCGGAATTCCTCCTTGAGCGATTCCCGCGCTCGTACAAGCATTCGCTGCAGGAATTCCGAATATTCCGGCGGAGGCTCGCAGGCCGGCATCGGCAGGCGGCGGCGAAGCGGCCGTGGCGAATGGGTTCGCTCCAGGCCGAGCGAATGTGCGTGATCGTGATCCATGTTTCGATTCGAAGCTAAGGCCGTTCGGGGCGGCGCTATGCTTTCACCACCGTTATGTCGGTCTTGACCGAATTGGCAATGAAGCAATTCTCGTGCGCCGCATGATGCATCTTGTCGAGCTCTTCGGCGCTGGGCGTTCGATCGCCACTCCACACGATCCGCGGCCGCAGCTCCACGCGCGTTATGGCCATTTTGCCCTGCGCATTCTTCTCCATATGGCCGACGGCGTGATCCTCGTACGCATCGAGCACGAACTTCTGCCGGCACGCGATCGCCAGGAATGTCAGCATATGACAGCTCGACAATGACGCGACGAATGCCTCCTCCGGGTCGACATTGGCAGGATTGCCGAGGTAGGCCGGGGCGGCGGATGCGGTCATGGTATGGCCCCCGTCAAAGCTCCAGGCGTGATCGCGCGGATACTTTTGATAGGAAAACTCGGCGCCGCCGCGTTCCCATTTGATGGTCGCTTTGTGCTCGGACATGAGGCCGGTTTAAAGTGTACTCGCGAGCACTGCAACCACGTCTTTTCGCGCGCCGAGGCGACAGACGCAGGGACCCCCGACCATGACAGGCGATCTCACGGACTGGCGCAACCAGGTGGCTGTGGTGACGGGTGGCGCGCGCGGACTGGGGCGAGCGACGGCGCGGCTCTTTGCCCGGCGCGGCGCCGCGCTATGCGTCAACTATGCCCGGCACGCGCAAGCGGCCGAGGAACTGGCCGCCGAGATCAGGACAGCCGGAGGACGCGCTATTGCTGTCTTGGCGGACGTCGCCGACGCCGCTGCGGTCGAAGCAATGATCGCGCGCACTGAAAGAGAGCTTGGACCGGTGACCATCCTGGTGAACAATGCCGGCGTTTCGTGGCAGGGTACGCTGGATACGTATGATCGGGAAAAGGTTGCCCACATGCGCCGCATCAACGTGGACGGTGTAATCCATGCGACACGCGCAGTGGCAGGAGGCATGCGGGGGCGACGTTATGGACGAATTGTCAATCTGAGCTCGGTTGCGGCGATTGGCACCGCACTTTCCGGCAATGCCTTCTACGCCGCGACAAAAGCCGAAGTCGCAATCCTGACGCGGCGCTTTGCCCTGGAGTTGGGCCCGCACGGGATAACCGTGAATGCGGTGGCGCCCGGTTTCGTCCGCACCGACATGACCCAGGACGGCCGCGGCGCCGCTGACTGGCCGGCGACCGAGAAAAATCTCGCTTCCCGCGCCATGATGGGCCGCATCGGTGAACCGCAGGACATCGCCAATGCCGTCGTCTTTCTGGCCTCACCGGCGTGCGGCTGGATCACGGCGCAGATGCTCACAGTGGACGGCGGGCGCATGGACTATATTGGCCACGGGTAGATTCAATTGCTCGATTTAAACGGGAGAGACCGATCCATGTGGTGCAGACTGATCGCTGTGGCAATCATTGCGTCGGCTTCGGCCAGCGCCATGGCAGAAGAGACGGTCAAGGTCGGTCTCATTCTTCCGATGACCGGCGCGTTTACGACGACGGGCAAGCAGGTCGAAGCGGGCGCCCGCTTCTACATGCAACAGAATGGCGCGACCGTCGACGGCAGGAAAATTGAGCTGATCCTGCGCGACGACGCCGGCATTGCCGACAACAGCAGGCGCATTGCCCAGGAGCTTCTGGCCCGCGACAAGGTGAATATTATTGCCGGATTTGGGCTCACCCCAATCGCGCTCGCCGTCGCGCCGCTTGCAACCGAGACCAAGACACCGATGGTGGTGATGGCGGCAGCGACCGCGATCGTTACCGAGAGCTCGCCCTACATTGTGCGATCGAGCTTCCCCCAGGCCGCCCCCGTCGTGATCATTGCGGACTGGGCGGCCAAACATGGCCTCACCAAAGTGGCGACGCTCGTTTCCGACTTCGCACCCGGCCATGATTCAGAAACGTATTTCAAACAAACTTTCACACGCACCGGCGGCGAGGTGCCATTATCATTGCGGGTGCCGTTGCTTAATCCGGATTTCGCGCCTTTCCTGCAGCGCGTGCGTGACGCTTCCCCCGATGGCGTTTTCGTCTTCATTCCGGCCGGCCAGGCCGCGACCATGATGCGCCAGTTTGTCGAGCGCGGGCTTGACAAGTCCGGCATCCGCCTTTTCGGAGCGGGCGACATCACCGACGACGACCTTCTCAACAGCATGGGCGACGTCGCGCTGGGCATCGAGACCGCCTACTTTTATTCGGCAGCCCATCCTTCCGAGAAAAACAAGACATTCGTCGAGGGCATGAAGCGGGCGAACAACGGCATGCGCGCGAATTTCTTCGGCGTTTCAGGCTACGACGGCATGCACGTGATCTATGAAACGATCAGAAAAACAGGCGGCAAGACCGACGGCGACAGTTTTATTGGTGCCGTAAAAGGAATGTCCTGGGAGAGCCCGCGCGGACCGATGACGATCGATCCGGAAACCCGCGACGTCATCAGCAACATCTACATGCGCAGAGTCGAGAAAGTGAACGGCGAGCTCTGGAATATCGAGTTTGCGACCGTGGAGAATGTCAAGGACCCGGTCAAGGCCGCGAAGAAATAGGGCAAGCCCTCGTCCGCCTTTCGGCTGCCCGAGTTCGAAAGTCCCGCGACCTGCCGCAGCCCGGGCCCGTCTACTCCACGGGCACCATCAGGTACTCGTAAGGAGTTCCTCCAAACATGATATAGGGCTTGTGCGCCTCGTCTGCGGACTTCGAATAGCCCTCCAGCATCTTGGTGATTCCCGGTCCGCCGATCATCACGTGCGGCCCGGTTTGCACCCATTTCTTTCCCTCCGGGGGCTCAGTCGCAAACGGGTCGTCGATGCTGGCATCCGACCCGCCCTTCAACATGTAACCAAGCCATACTTTTCCCTCCGGCGGTTTGCCGCGCGTCAGCAAGGATTTGAGCCATTCCAAGCCGTTTCGGTCGAGGCAAATCGGATCGTGCCCGGGCGTGTTTGGATCATCCGGCAAGCACGCGAAGGCGCCCTGCCCCGACCGCAACGTTCGCAGCTTGCCGTCGGCGCCCACGATCACGACGGTGGCATCTTTTGCCACAGCGGCAGGGGCGGCAGACGTGGCGCTCGCAATCAGATCCGCATCAGTCTTCGCTTTCGGGGCGTCCTGCGCAAGCGCGGAAATCCCCCCCTGCCCTGCTGCCACGCCCGCCACCATCAACGCGATTGCTGCAAGTCGCATCGGAATCCTCCTCAAGATCGCCGGGAGCCGGGGTGGCTTTTATTGCGCCTCTTTGTTCGCAATGTGATCGTGGTTCTGCAGCTTGTAGCCCGGATGAGCCCGTCGCGCTTATTGCGCGAGGGCGAAATCCGGGGCACTCGTTCCCGCATGTCGCCCGTCTCCGCTGAAGCTTCGACGGGCTATGTAATGTGAGTGAGGCCGCCAAAGCCTTGGCGAAGGCGGCTTCGCTTATGCGGGCTACGAGCACCCGAAACATCCACCGCTTGGCTCTGTGGGCTGGGTCTCGTGAAGAACTCGACCCAGCCTACAGCCTACGTAGGCTCCTCCACGGTCCTGATATCGATTTCAGATGTAAGCGTGCGGTGCACGGGACATTTGTCGGCGATCTCAAGGAGCCGCTTGCGCTGTTCTTCGCTCAGAACGCCCTCAAGAGTAATGGCGCGATCGATGCGATCGAGCATTCCTTCCTTCGTCTCGCAATCCGCGCAATCCTGCGCGTGGATCCTGGAGTGATGCAGGCGTACCGTTACGCGGTCGAGCGGTAGCGCCTTGCGCTCGGCATAAAGGCGCAAGGTCATGGACGTGCACGCCCCAAGTCCGGCAAGCACGAGGTCATAGGGCCCAAGCCCGCTGTCAAGGCCGCCCGCTTCGACCGGCTCGTCGGCGAAAAGCCGGTGCCTGCCCGAGCTTATTTCCTGCTGGAACCGTCCGGTTCCGGTTTCCCGCACAATGACACCCGCATTACTCGGCGTATCGGCCGCGACATCGCTCGCATCCAGGTAGCGTTGAGCCCAAGCGCGGATGACGCTCCCGACATAGGCCGCATCGCTGCGCCGGCTCAAAAGGTGATCGGCCCCGGCCAGCGAGACGAAGCTCTTGGGATGTTTCGCGGCGGTAAAGATGAAGCTCGCATTTTCGATACCAACGATGTCGTCGGTCGGTGAATGGAATAGCAGCAAGGCCTTGTGCAAGGCGCCGATCCGGTCACGCAGCCTCTGCTGCGCGACATCGTCGAGGAACGCGCGGCTCACTCGGAATGACCGTCCCGCGAGCGTCACATTGATATCGCCGGCTGCATCCACATCGCCCCGATTCTTCAACAATCCGGCAACGTGGGCGGGATCGCAGGGCGCAGCGATGGTCACGACCGCCCGGGCTTCCGGCACCTCGGCCGCGGCGGCAAGCACGGCCGCGCCGCCAAGACTATGGC
>CATPCO010000487.1 GCA_955652925.1 uncultured Xanthobacteraceae bacterium
GCCCAGAAGAGCAAGCACGAGTACGGCCGAGGAAAGGGTCAGCAGGCGAAAGATGGTGTCGCCCGCCCGCAGGCGTTGGATGGCCTTCGCACGCTGAACGGGCGCGGCGGCGGCCGTGCCCGGGGACAAGTAAGCGGTAGACACAACCATCTCCGACATGGGACGGACCGGTGCGCGGGTTACGGCGGGAAAGCTTTCTTGCCCCTCTCGCCGTTTTATGAACGCCGCGTGACAGGCCGATGACAGCGCTCAATAGAGAGCTTAATGGACCGGCCTGATCAATGGCAGGGTCACCGTGAAGGTCGAACCCGCTCCGGGCGTGCTCTCGATGCTCAGGCGTCCCCCGTGTCGATTGAGAATGTGCTTGACCAGTGCCAAGCCCAGTCCGGTGCCTCCTTCCGCCCGGCTTTGTCCCACGTCCACACGATAGAAGCGCTCGGTGAGACGCGGCAAGTGTTCCGGGGCAATACCCGGGCCCCAGTCGCGCACCGAAACCTTCGCCTGGCTGCCGTTTGCCGCCTGGACTGATGCGCATTCCAGCCGGATCTCCACGCGTTTGCCGGATGCGCCGTATTTGATTGCGTTCTCGACAAGGTTTTCAAAGACGCCGATGAGCTCGTCGCGCTCGCCATGAACGACCAGCGGCTGCTCGGCCGGGCTCACCAATATTTCGACGCCGCGCTCCTGCGCACGCGGCTCTAATGTATCGATCACCTGATGGATGATTGGCAAAAGCTCGACCGGAGTATTGGGATTGATGTGCTCGCGCAGCTCGATGCGTGAAAGCGACAGCAGGTCATCGATCAGGCGCGCCATTCGCTCAGCCTGAGCATGCATGATGGCGAGGAACCGCTCGCGGGCGCCCGCGTCATTTTGCGCCGGCCCTCGCAGGGTCTCGATGAAACCCGATAAGGCCGCAAGCGGGGTGCGCAGCTCATGACTCGCATTTGCAACGAAATCCGCCCGCATCTGCTCGATGCGGCGGGGCTGCGTGAGATCATGGAAGGTGAGCAGCAGATCCGGAGGCGAGCCGGCCGGCCTCGACAAAGCGGCGGGAATAACGTGAACTTCGTACCATTGCTCCGACCGCGAGCGTTCTGAAAACTCGACCCGCTGCGGCGCGCCGGTGGCGACGGCGCGGCGCACGGCTGCGATCAGCGCCGGCATGCGCAATCCGAGCGAGATCGGCTCGCCCTGGCGCAATGCAGGGGCGATGCGGCGGGCCTGCGCATTGAGCGCAAGCACAGCCCCGGTTGAATCGAGCGCAACAACCGGATCGGGCAAGGCGTCGATGATGACCTGGAGCCGCTGCCAGTCAGCCTCGAACGCGGCGGGTTGCGGGAACGTGTTCGAGCTGGGCAAGGATGCCGGCGCCTTCGCAATCAGCATGACAACGCAAACGGCAACGAAGCCCACACTGGCGAGAACGAGCGGAAGACCCCCGAAGAGAACGAAGGCGAACGTGACAATCGCGGCCGTAGCAATCGCCCAGCGATTGTCCCACAGCCGGTTGATGGCTGCCGACATGCGCGCATCAAATCACTTTTGATAGCGCTCGTCGAATGCATAGCCCGAGCCGCGCACCGTGCGAATGGGATCGCGCTCGCCGGAATCGCTGAGCGCCTTGCGCAGGCGGCCGATATGAACGTCGACGGTGCGATCTTCGATGTAAACATCGTGTCCCCACACGCCGTTGAGCAGCTGCTCGCGCGAGAACACGCGGCCCGGACTCTGGATCAGATATTCCAGCAGCCGGAATTCGGTCGGGCCAAGCGTGATCTCGCGCCCGGCGCGGAAGACACGGCGGCGCTCGCGGTCGAACTCGATATCGCCCGCCCGCAGGACCGCAGCCACGCGCTCGGGTTTGGCGCGCCGCAACAATGCGTTGATGCGCGCCATAAGCTCCGAGACCGAGAACGGTTTGACGACGTAATCGTCGGCGCCTGTCGTGAGCCCGCGAACCCGCTCGGATTCCTCCCCGCGGGCCGTGAGCATGATGATCGGCAGCTTCGCGGTCGCGGGCTGTGCGCGCAGCCGCCGGCAAATCTCGATGCCCGAGACCGCCGGCAGCATCCAATCGAGCACGACCAGATCGGGCGTGCTCTCGCGCAGTTTCAACTCGGCTTCATCGCCACGGGCAGCGGAGTCAACCGTGTACCCCGCCGCCTCCAGATTGTAGCGCAACAGCATCGTGAGGGGCTCTTCGTCCTCCACGATCAGAATGCGCGCAGCCATCGCCTCAATGAGATGCCAATGGTTTGCCGTCGGAGCCCTTTATCTCCGTTGCCCACATTTTCTCGACCGCGGTCACAACAGCGGCTGGCATCGGCACGTAATCAAGCTCTTCCGCCATCTTGCCCCCCTTTGCATAGGCCCAGGCAAAGAATTTGAGCGCTTCGGCTGCGGCGGCTGGCTCCTTCGGCTGCTTGTGGATCAGAATGAAGGTTGCCCCCGCAATCGGCCAGGCTTCGTTACCGGGCTGGTCGGTGAGGATCACGGCAAAACCCGGTGTGCCGGTCCAGTCTGCATAGGCGGCAGCCGCCTGGAACGCAGCCGCCTCCGGGGCGACGGTCTTGCCGCTCTTGTTCGTGAGCTTGGCAAAAGTCATCTTGTTCTGCTTGGCGTAGGCGTATTCGACATAACCGATCGAGCCCTTGGTTTGGGTGACCCCATTGGCGACGCCCTCGTTACCCTTGGCGCCGATGCCCGCCGGCCATTCCACCGCGGTGTTGGAACCGACCTTCGATTTCCATTCCGGACTGACTTTCGAGAGATAGTCCGTGAAAATGAAGGTTGTTCCGGACCCGTCGGAGCGATGCACGATGGCAATCGCCTGCTTTGGCAATTTCGCGTTGGCATTCAGTTTCTGGATGGCGGGATCGTCCCAGGAGGTGATAGTGCCCGCGAAAATTCTTGCGAGGGTCGGTCCATCGAGCGAGAGTTCGCCCGGCTTGATGCCCTCGACATTCACGACGGGGACGACACCGCCCATTACGGTCGGGAACTGTGCAAGACCGTCTTTGTTGAGCTGGTCAGCGTTCAGCGGCATGTCGGATGCGCCAAACGTTACCGTGTTGGCCTGGATCTGCTTGATGCCCCCACCCGAGCCGATGGATTGATAATTCAAGCTCACCCCGGTCTCTTTCTTGTAGGCATCAGCCCATTTGGCGTAGATCGGGTAGGGAAAGGTCGCCCCGGCGCCGGAAATGTCCACCGCCAAAGCGTTCCAGGGCGTGCCGAGCCCGAGGGCGCACGCCACAATCAGTGTTTTCGCCAGTTTCACGAGTGCCTCCATTGCGCGCGGTCTGTCGTGCCGCGCTGATGGGCCCGATAAGCCCTCCACGTCATCTTTCTATGACGCTGGCATGACAGGTCTGTGACATCCACAGGTTGAACCGAAGAATCACGCCCCTTGTCCCATATCAACTCATACCGGCCAATTCCGGCGATCGGGGACCGGTTCCGATCGGCCTGGGCTAGTCTTCAAATCGTGCGCGATAGGAAGCAATCAAGTCACGAACAAATTCTTCCCACCGCAAGTCGGAACCAGGTTTCGGCAAGTCAGAGAGAATGGTTGCACTGTCAGGATCGTAGACGACCACGGCAATCCCTTCGAGCAAATGAGCGGCTTCCGCTTCGCTTTTTCGGCCCCCGGCACGAATGAGCCGCTCAATTGCTCGCTCAATGAGGTGCGTTGTTCCCTTGCGACAGGGGGCCGTACTGGCCGGCGATTGTCCTGCCGGATCCTCTGATTGAATGATCTCTTCGGGTTCGTCCACTTCAGCGATTTCAGCTGCGACGGCTGCGCTTGTGCCAGTCTCCTCGTACGTGGGAATGACTAGAACGCCTCCTACCATAGCAAAAGGAAATTTCAGATGTATGTTGACGGCAAATGTACGGATGTCCCCAAAACGATTCCAAAGTGCGCGCCCTACAGCAAGGTTTATCGGTTTTAGTTCGACGGCCAGACGGAGCCCATCCAAGACGTGGCTCTCGGAAACGTCCGCATTTGCCGTCCGTAGCCCGCCTGCAACCTTTTGCTCATCCGTAATAAGTCGACCCGCGAGCTGAGGCAGATGTGATTCCATGTCGGCGGCAAGTGCCCGCGCCAAAGCATTGGATAAGCGAATTTGACTTGCCTTTTTAGGGCCTGCAGCAAGAGCTGATTGCCGACGGACATACGCGCTGGCGCCCACGATGTAATCTTGAATTGTGCAAGGCCTCAGATCGGCGAGACGATCGATTTCATTCACCCCCGTTTGCGCGGGCTCTCTCTTCGATTTTGCACGCTTCGGGCTCATTCGGGGGCATATGAAAGCTGTCCAGATTCGGATCTCTTCTGACGCCCTCCCCCGTAGACAAGCCGGCGGCTAGTCGCTCCGTTATGAACCTTAGCCACGAGTTCACGCTGAAGTCGCGCGACAGAACTTTCGACATAGGCCGGCTCGACATCAGACTGAAGGGAATTTCTGCCGGCCCGGCAGGCCGCAACCCCCGTCGAACCTGAGCCGCAGAATGGATCCAGAACGGTATCGCCGGCAAAACTGAACATTCGAATCAATCGCTCAGCAAGATCGGGCGGGAAAGGCGCCGGATGCCCCTCTCGCAAGCTGGCACCTCGAATGTCATTCCAGTACGGCCGTTGCCACGCATCCATTTCGTCCTTCTGAAGCATCGAAA
>CATPCO010000488.1 GCA_955652925.1 uncultured Xanthobacteraceae bacterium
GTCTATGTCAGAGGGTCGATCTGCGCAAGTTGGGCTAGGCGTAGTGCCAGATCAGACCCATCGTGCTGGATCGCGAGCCCGCCATGCCATGATTTAACCACGTCGCGCTGATGTAATTCACAGGCCATGGCCGAGTTGGTGGCTCTGGCGCATTCCTTGCACTTTGTCGGATGGGGCTGGGGACAACAGAGGAGTCTTCAGCATGTGCGACTACAGCTTGCACAACGTAAAGTCACGGCCTGCCAAAGTCGGCGACAAGTTGACTACCCACAACTTCAATACCGGCACCCGCGGGTTTGCCGCTCCGCAAGACGTCAACACCGCAGTTTGTGTTCTTCCCGGAACGGAGCTCGCCTTCGCCAACAAGGTAAAGTGCGTATCCAGCCGGCTCCTTGGCTGGAAAGCAACCGAGCTCAATCACGCAACGGCTATCTTCCGCCAGGTCAACAAGGAAGAGCCGCGAACCCATCACGACGCGCTCGAATTTCCCGACGGGCAGATCGTGATGCTGACCGACTTGCTTGAAGGCCAGGAAGCCACGGTGCTCCAGCTCCCGGCGCAACCTGTGACCGAGGCCGAGAAGCAGGCGCAGCAAAGGGTTGCGCACGTCGGTTGATCGCTCGCTGCAAGTTTTTTAGGCCGCCCCCGGTCGGGGCGGCCTATTTCTTGGTATAACGCCGAGCATGGGCGCGAGGAGCAGACGGACGTTCCTGCGCGGCGCGGCGGCTCTATGCGCTGCCGGCGGCGCCGGAGTTCCGGTTCGTGCCGAGCCCGCAAGCTTGCGGCTCGGCTATGGCGGAGCGGCGGAAGAGCCGTTCTGGCTGCTGCTTGCGCAGCCTTCCCTCGGCAAGAACTACGGCAAGGCCTTCACCCTCGACGCGACCCGTTTCCAGGGCTCCGACAAGCGCGCGCAGGCCTTCGAGGCGGGAGCGATCGACCTTGCGCTGAGCGGCGCAAACGGCGTCCTATTCGCCGCCGCCGAAGGCGTGAATGCCAAGATCATCGCTTCGATCTCGCAGGAGAGCGCGCGCGGGTTTAGCACCAGCTACTACGCCAAGGCGCAATCTGGCATCAGGTCCGTCCCCGACCTGAAAGGGAAAACGGTCGGGCTCAACGGCTTCTCCACCTCGGGCCATCTGTGGCTTTGGGCTGCTCTGCAGAAGCATGGTCTTTCCGACTCCGATGTGACGATTGCTCCGGTACCGTTTCCGGCGATGGAGGAAGCGTTGATCGCGGGCAAGATCGACGCCGGAGAATTCCCGCAGCCGTTCGCTGCGCTGCTTGAGAAGGACGCCGCGGTCAACAAGATCTTCGATGCCAAATACGGATTGCCTTTCGATGAAGAGCTCAATGTCCTCACCGCCAAGGACGAGTTTCTCAAACGCCATGCAGCCGCGGTACGCGCGCTGCTTGCGGATCTTCGCACGACCATGCAGCTCTATCTGCAAAATCCACGCGCGGCGCGGCAGCTCCTGATCGACAGCAAGATGGTGCGGGTCCGTGCCGACGTGTATCTGGACATGCAGGACTACTACCGCGATCCGACGCTGCGCCCGCACCTCGATGCTCTGCGCGCGATGCAGGAATTTCAGGTCAAGGCCGGTTTCCAGAAGAAGAGCGTCGATGTCGAAGCGCTCGTTGATGCGAGCTATCTGCCGCAGTAGAACGCCGCCCGCGGGCTTCGTAGGGCGGGTTAGCGGGCGAACTCGGCCGCAGCCGAGTTCGGCCGCGTAACCCGCCGCCGCTCGGGCCGCCTGCGCCGAACGCGACGGCGGATTACGCGCCATCCGCGTCAGCGGATTGCGCTAATCTTACTGAGTCTAATCCGCCCTACGTGATGGAGAAAATTCGCTCACGCAGCGGGCGAGATCGATGAAGTTGCGGTGCAGCTGTTCGAGCACGAAGCCGAGCGCGTAGAAGTGCTCGACCGCCTCGGTCGGCAGGTCGCGGGTGAGCCCGTCGCAGCGGACCGCGCCGACCTCTTGCGCGTAGCCGTGCAGTGCCGCCTCGAAAGCGTCGAGCGGTGCCGGGCCGCGGCGCAGTTTGAGCGTGGTTGCGCTTGCATGCAGATATTCGGCGGCGCTCGCGGCGACGCGATTGAGCGGCTCTGATAATCGTGCCTGCAGCGGCTGCGGCAACGGAGCCACCGCCGCGCGCCCGATCATGACGAGATCGTGCCGCAGGCGCAGAAGCGTGCGCAGGAGCGGCGCCGGGTCCGGGCCTGCACTGAGCCGGGTGATGCGCTCGTGCCGCACCTCGGGTGCAACGGTATTGAGCCGCGCGAAGGCATCGCCGAGACTGTCCTGAAGCGCGCGGATTGCGTGCTCATCCCTGCCTCCCAGCAAGCCGGAAATGAGCTCAGGCAGTGCCTGCGCGATCAGGGCAAGCATGCGGGTTGCCGCCTCGATCACGCGTTCAGTCCCGCGCGACGGAAATACTGCAAACGAGACGACGAGCCCGACGAGTGCTCCGATCGCGACTTCGGCCACGCGTTCGAAGGCGGATTCGATCGGGCCGGCGTGCGTGATGGTGGGACCAAAAAATACCATGATGGCCGTGACCGGGGCGGCGCTGAAACGCGGATTGGTGGCGGCGATGAAAGCCGGGGGGGCGACTGCAAGGGCGAGCGCGGCCAACGATGCAACCTCGCTTGCGTGCGGGACGAGCGTTCCGATCGCGCCGGCGTAGACCGCGCCGCCGAGCGTGCTTGTGAGATAATCGAGCGTCGCCTTGAGCGAGCGGCCGACGCTGATCTGGGTGAGGATGACGGCGGTCAACACCGTCCAGAGTGCGAGCGGCAGGTTGAGGAGATGGGCCACCGCGAGCGCGAGAACGGCGGAAGCGGTGGCGCGCAGGCACAGGCGCAACTCCACCCGGTGCGCTTCGTACCATGCGCCCACTGACTTGCAGACGGCCGCGACCCGGTCCATTCGCGCCCTCGACTTTGCGCATCCCGGTTTAATTACATCTCGCCGAAACCGCTGTAGTCTGAGGGGGAATGCGATTTGCGGCAAGCGGCAGCGGAGGAGGGCGCATGCTCTTCATCATCTATCAGGAAGATCGGGACGACGGCGCCGCGATACGCGCGGCCAACAAGGACCGGCATTTTGCCTATCTGGAGCAGCACCGGGACATTTTGGTGCTCGGGGGAGCGCTGCTCGCGGACGACGGCGTAAAGCGTCTGGGAAGCTGCCTCATTATCAATGTGCCGAGCCGCGAGCACGCGGAGGAGTTCTCGCGCAACGAGCCGTTCCGCAGCGCCGGCCTGTTCAGGAGCGTAAAGATCACGCGCATGCGTCGCGGGCAATGGAACCCCGCCGCCGCCCCGAAGACCGCGGAGGGGAATTAGGCAGGTGAAGCACAACCGCGTAGCCCGGCGGGAATGGACCGTGTGGCACCGGCCGTCGCACGGGTTACGGGCGCACCTCGTGCTTGCCCAGCTCCCACAGCGCAACGGTGAGCCAGCCGGTCCAAATTCCGAGAAATGCACCCGCAATCACGTCGCTGAGAAAATGGAAGTCGGCGCCGATGAGGCCGATGCCGACGACGGCCATGACGAGTGCATAGAGGAGGCGGAATTTCGGATAGCAAATCCACAGAACCGACATTACCGCGCAAATCGCCGACATATGCCCGGACGGGAAAGCGGCGAATCCTGGCCCGCCATGAAACGGGTTGAAGCCGTAGATGCCGTCGCGAATGAAAGACGGATTGTCGCGCACCCAGGTTTCCGGCCAGGTTCGTCCGAAAGCGAATTTGAGCTGAACCTTGATCGCCTCCGAGATGGCGAGGCTCGCAACAGAGAGCGCGATGACCGTCTGAAGCCTGGATAATGCCCGTCCGATGAGCACGCGCAGAGCCGCCGCGGCAAATACAATGACCACGAGGGGCGTGGTGATGGCCGAGACATAGGTCAGCATTTCGAAAACGTCGAAGCCGCGCAGCTGTTCATGGACGAACAACGCGATGGGGCGATCGAGCCAGAAATACGAGAGCACAACCGCAGCGGTCGTGAGACAAAACCCGATCGCCCAGTTTCGCACCGAACTCATGTTGAGTTTGCGCCGTTCGCGTTGTGGATAGGTTGGTTGCCGGGGCCGGACGATACCCGGTAGATGCGATTAATTGATGAATTCCTCACCGTATTCCGAAACCTGGTACGGCAGACGGTAGTCACGGCACGAAATGGTCTCCCCTTGGGTTCGGGTGCTCAACAAAATATTTCACGAAATTTTCGTCAGGAGATCGCCGCCAGCGTTAGTGCCGCCATGGAACTGTGGCTTGCTGCTGCCGCAGCACGGGCACGAGGTCGGCGCCGGGGCACCGTCTCTTGCACCGGTGCAAATCACAGTGCTTGCACCGTTGCTAACAGAAAACGGATCAGCCCCGCGTGCGCAAGCCGGCCGCTAACGGAGGGTTACGCCCTTGCGGCTCCGGCCGTAAGTTCAAGAAGTGCTGCGGCGTTGTGGGCAACGTGGGTGGGCCCCCACAAGTCGCCAAACAAAAAGCCGCCGCGGATGATCCGCGGCGGCGTTCTGCATACGAGCGTGAAGAGGTATTCCGTCCTTGGCAGGCCTGGCAGCGACCTACTCTTCCAAGCCTTGAGGCTTAGTACCA
>CATPCO010000489.1 GCA_955652925.1 uncultured Xanthobacteraceae bacterium
ACCCAGCATCCACTGCCATTCCCATTACTTACAGCTGTGGTCCGCCGGCTGAGCCTCGAACCGACGGTGTCAGCAGCACGCTGGCAAGCCGAGGTAATGGATTCGGAGAGCCCCCAACGTTGAAATTACCGGAAGTAACTCTGGGGCTGAACCTCTGGGCGTGACCAAGATGCCACACAGCCGAAGGACCACCAGCCACGCCGGGAACACTCAAATCGGCAGGTCACAGAATCGATGCTATGGTCATTGCTGGGGCAGGACCCGCGCAGGCGTGTCAAATGCGAAAGAGTGTTGTAGTCGGCATCGCTTTATTCCTTTTCGATGCCAGCAATTGGACCGTGGCAGCGGACCCTCCTGCGACCACGTTGCGCCAGGCCGCGCCGGTCTCGTATGGGCTTCCTTCCGCGTATGACTGGAGCGGGTTTTACGTGGGTGCCCATCTCGGTTACGCTTGGGGACGGTCGAATTGGTCGGAAGCGCCCGATTTCATCTCCGACTCGTTCAGCCTGGCGAAACCCATTGATGCCTTCCAAAACACGGGAAGTTTTTTTGCAGGGCTTCAGGCCGGCTATGATCACATGCTTCCGAACCGCGTCGTCCTCGGTGTCATCGTCGATGCATCGGCCCCAAGCTTCCGAGACCAGGACCGCATCTCCATCGGAGGCATGTCCTTGTTTGCCTCGGCGTCGCTCGGTCCACAGACTTTCAGCGAGACGGTGCTCACGTTCGGCACCGTCCGGGGCCGGGTCGGCTATGCCCCCGGCAACTGGTTGTTCTATGCTACCGGCGGATACGCCTGGACCTTCAACCAATCGACGGTAAATCAACTGGGCAGCGGCCCAACCGACTCGCCCTTGTTGTGGCGGTTCGGCTGGGCAGCGGGCGGAGGCGTCGAGTTTCCGATCAAGCCGCACTGGACCGCGAGTCTCGAATATCTGTACACGCGCTACGGCCACACCGGCACGTTCTTTCCAAACGCAGGGCAGGGATACGATTCCGATTTCCTCCTGCAACAGGTGCGCGTTGGCTTGAACTATCGATTCGACAGTATGGCAGGCAAGCCGCCAATAAAGGCGCAGGCGACGCCGGATCCCGACCTCGTCAATTTCCACGGCCAGGCAACCTTCAGCGCGCAAACCTACCCGGCCTTCCGCGCGCCTTACGATGGGACAAATAGCCTGCCTGGCCGCCCGAGACCCCGTGAGGTCTTTGACACGACGCTCTATGCCGGCCTACGGCTGTGGCAAGGCGCCGAATTCTGGTTTGTGCCCGAGATTGACCAGGGTTTCGGGCTTGCATCAACCCACGGTGTTGCCGGATTTACCAGCGCGGAAGCCTACAAGGTCGGCGCGGTCTACCCCTATACGCGGATACAGCGCACGTTCATCCGCCAGACTATCGATCTGGGCGGCAAATCGGAGAAGGTGGAACCCGACATCAGTACGTTCGCCGGAAGGCAGACCGAGAACCGACTGGTGCTGACGGTCGGCAGATTTTCCGTTGTCGACATATTCGACACCAACAAATATGCAAACAATCCGAAGCTCGATTTCTTGAACTGGTCGCACGTCCAAACCGGCACATTCGACTACGCCGCAGACGGCTGGGGATACACCTATGGCGCGGCAGCCGAGTGGTATCAGGGCCGCTGGACGCTGCGCGGCGGCTTCTTCGACCTGTCGAAAACCCCGACCGGCGGTAAGAGTCCCGACGGTATTGATCTCGACTCCAGCTTTCATCAGTTCCAGTTGGTGGGAGAAGTCGAGGAGCGGCACGAGCTGTGGGGACAACCCGGCAAACTCAAGATCACGGGCTTTCTCAGCCGTGGCCGGGCGGGAGACTTCGCGGATGCGATTGCGCTCGCCCAAATGACCGGGCAACCCGCTGATATCAACGCTGTGCGCGTCTACCGGAGTCGCCCTGGAGTGAGCATCAATCTGGAGCAGCAACTTTCGAAGTATGTCGGCGTGTTCGCACGTGCCGGCTGGGCCGATGGCAACGTCGAGCCATGGGATTTTAGCGACATCGACCGCACGCTAACCGCAGGCGTCTCGCTGTCCGGCACGCAATGGGGGCGACCGAATGACACTGTCGGCGTTGGCGCGACGGTCAATCGCATCTCCTCTATCCACCAGGAGTTTCTTAACGCCGGAGGTCTGGGAATCCTTATCGGCGACGGCCAGCTGCCCAATCCGGGCCAGGAGAAGATTCTGGAAACCTATTACAGCCTGGCCCTTTCGTCCTGGCGGGTGACCTTTGATTATCAGTACATTGCCAATCCCGCATACAATCGCGACCGCGGACCAGTTTCGGTGATCGGAATGCGCCTGCACACGCGGTTCTGATTTCGGTCTACTCCAAGACTGAGCCCGGGGTTCAGTAGGAGACATTTCTGGCATTCGGGCTCATTGTCGCGTAAAGCGCGGCTTGAATGGATGGACTTTCCCTCTTCGGTTTGGGCGCCGTTACCGCAATGGTAATCTTCTACGCGATCGAGGATCGCAGCCGTTGGTTCGTTCTGGCATTTGCGGGCGCGTGTGCGTTGGGATCGATTTACGGCTTCTTGCAGGGAGCATGGCCCTTTGGCGTGGTCGAGGTGGTTTGGGCGGCCATCGCAGTGCGCCGATGGTCTAGAAGATCAAACTGTACGTGAGATCAAGGGAGGTCCTTCGAAGTCGCAATTAGCCATAGCCGCCAAACTATTGCGCCCGCTGCCCGCAAAACGCACACTGATGCGGGGGACAGGATCAACTGCCCCATCGCGGGCTTATCTCGCCTGATGGATACGCTGTTGCTGCTCGCGCTGAACGGGCTCATCTGGGGCCTGATCATTGCTCTAATCGCCCTCGGCCTTTCGATCATTTTTGGCCTGCTCGACATCATCAACATCGCGCACGGCGATTTCTTCATGGTCGGGACTGTGATGGCTTGGGTCACGCTGGAGCTGACCGGAAATTTCTGGGCAGCCTTCCTTGTCGTGCCACTTATCGGCTTCATTCTCGGCGCCCTGATCCAGCGCATCGTCATCCAACCCATCCGCAACGTCGCGGCGTTGACCATCGTGGCGACGTTCGGACTTTCGCTGATCCTTCAGGAGAGTGTTCGGATCACCTTTGGCACGACGCCGCGCCGCATCCTGCCGCCGATCCAGGCCACCTTCCCGGTGTTTGGAATCAACTACGAACTCTACCGGCTGTTTGCCGCGTTAGTCGCGATTGTTGCCTTGGCCGGATTTTTCGTTTTCCTGCAGCGGACTAAGCTCGGCACTTGGATGCGCGCGGTGCGTCATGACCGCGAAACCGCGATCGCAATGGGCGTTCCGGCACAACGCGTCTACGTGCTGACGTTTGGCATCGGCTTCGCGCTCGCCGCACTCGGCGGCGTTGTCGCGGCTCCGATTACGACGGTTGAGTTTCGCACCGGCGTAGACATTTTGCCATTCTGCTTCATGGCCGTGATCATCGGCGGCCTCGGCAATCTTCCCGGAACCGCGGCGGCTGCCGTTCTGCTCGCGTTTCTCGAAGGAATCATCCAAAGCTTCGCTGATCCGACCATCGCGCGCATTTCCTCCCTCGTGCTGATGAGCGCCGTCCTGCTGGTGCGGCCGCAAGGCCTGTTTAAGGGCTTGGCCAAATGATCACACCCCACATCATCTCGCGCGCGATGCTGAGCGCGTTCGTGGCGTTTCTGATCGCCGCCCCGTGGCTGATTCCGGCGATCCTCAACGGGTTCTGGGTGAGCGTGATCGCGGAAATCATGATCTGGTCTCTGTTCGCCGCCAGCGTGAATCTGTTGTTCGGGTATGTCGGCTTGTTGTCGTTCGGGCAGGCGCTCTATTTCGGCTTCGGCATGTACGGAGTTGCGATCGGCATTGCCACCTTGGGCCTGTCGTTCTGGCCGGCCTTTGGATTGGGAGTATTCGCCGCGGTGGCGATCGCGCTCATCTCCGGCATTTTCGCTGTGCGCCTGACCTGGCACTATTTCGCGATCATCACCGTCGTGTTCTCGCTCATCTTTTATTTCCTTGCGGTATCGGTAAAGCCCCTAACCGGCGGCGACGACGGCATCAATTTCACCTTGCCGCCGGTATTCTCCATTGGCGATGTCACGGGAAGCTTCAGCGACGCGAATTTCCAATATTTCTTCATACTGGCGACGGTCTCGCTTTGCTTCTTCCTCATGCACCGCGTGATTCAAAGTCCGCTCGGCAAGGCCTTGGTGGCGATCCGCGACAACGATGTTCGGGCCGCGCTGATTGGCCTCAACGTCTATCAGCTTCGGCTCATCGCATTCGTGATGGCCGGATTCCTGGCCGGTGTCTCCGGGGCATTGTTTGCATTCTTCGGCCGTTACGCGTCCGCGTTGTATTTTTTTTATAATGTGTCCTGCGAGTTGGTGTTATGGTGGATCGTCGGCGGCGTCGGAACATTGTTCGGACCGATCGTGGGAACCACCTTGTTCATCGTCATCCGTGAATTGGTTTCGACCCACTGGGAGCATCACGCGTTGATTGTCGGGGTTATGGCCATCCTGGTGGTCATTCTGGCTCCAAAGGGGTTGGTTGGCTTGTGGAATGAAGGGCTCGTGCGCTGGTGCGCGCGCGCCGAAGCAACATCCGCCAGAACAGACTTGCAGACCGAACCATGAGTGAGCCGGTTCTGCGAACCGAAAACTTGACCAAGCGATTTGGCGGCTTGATCGCGGTCGACAATCTCAACTTGAGCATCCCGAGCGGCCGTCTGCATGCCATCATCGGCCCGAACGGCGCCGGCAAGACCACGTTTTTCAATCTCGTTTCGGGCTTGCTGGCCGCCGACAGCGGGCGCGTGTTTTTCAAAGGCCGCGACATCACAGGGCTCAAGCCGCATGAGGTCAGCCGGCTCGGCATCAAGCGGACGATGCAGATCAAGAGCGTGTTTCCGCAGCTCACCGTTGCGGAAAACCTCTGGGTCACGCGGCATGCTACCAATCAGACCTTGCATCCGTTCCGCTCGGCCGCGCGCGATCCCGAGACGCGCGAACGCGTTGAACTGACCCTTGAGCAGATTGGCTTGCACGCGCTCGCGCACCGTTGCGCCGGCACGCTGTCCTACGGCGACATCGCATTGCTCGAGATGGGCATGGCGCTGATCTCCGACCCGCAGTTGTTGCTGCTCGACGAGCCGACCTGCGGCATGAGCCCGGCCGAAACCGAACGTGCGGTCGAAAAGATCAAGCAGTTGACGCGCAAAATCGACATCGTCATCATCGAACATGACATGAGCGTCGTGTTTGAAATTGCCGAAGACATCACCGTGATGACGCAGGGCGAGATTCTCGCGTCGGGCAGCCCGGACGAAATTTCCGGCGACGAGCGCGTCCGCGAAGCCTATCTCGGCCGTCCAGAAGACGAAGACTACGTCGAGGAAGTGGCGCATGCTTAGCCTTCGCGACGTCCATCTCCACATCGGCAAACTTCACATCTTGCAGGGCGTGACCCTCGAGGTGAAGCCCGGCGAGAGCGCCGCATTGCTCGGCCGCAACGGCGTTGGCAAGACCACGACGCTGCGCGCAATCATGGGTCTTATACCGCGCAGCGGTGGCGCGATCGAATTTGACAGCGTCGATCTTGGGAGTTGCCCTGCTCACAAGATTCCGCGCCACGGCATCGGCTATGTCCCGCAAGGGCGTGGCATTTTTCCCAATCTGACGGTGCTGGAGAATCTCAACATCGGCCTGCCGGGCCAACGCGACAGTGCGCGCGAGGACTACGTCTTCACCTGTTTTCCGCGGCTCAAGGAGCGCCTCAAGCAGTTCGGAAATACCCTATCGGGCGGCGAACAGCAGATGCTGGCAATCGGGCGCTGCCTGATGATGCGGCCCAAGCTGATCATCCTCGACGAGCCGACAGAAGGAATAATGCCAAAGCTGGTCTCGCAAATCCGGCGCGAAATTCATCGTATTAACCAGAGTGGCGTGTCGGTTCTATTGGTCGAGCAGAATGTCGAGACCGCGCTCAAGCTCTGTCCGCGGGTTTTTCTGATGGAGAAAGGCACCATCGTTTATTCGGGTCCCTCGCATGAACTGAAGTCGCAGCCTGAAATTGTGCATCGTTACCTGGGATTTACGCAGAAGACGTAGCTTCAAACAGGGAGTCACCACAATGGCAAACAAAGTATCTCGCCGTAGCTTCCTCCAACGCGCCCTGGCCGGGGGCGCGGTCGCCGGTACCGCCAATTTGACTCTGATGAAAGACCTGTACGCGCAGCCGTCGAGCCCACTCGTGATCGGGCACCATTGCGATCTGACCGGTGTGTTCACGTCCTGGGGTTACTGGCACGACAAGGCCGCGAAGATCGCCGTCGACCTCATCAACAAGAGCGGCGGGATCGCCGGCCGTAAGGTTGAGCTCGCCACCGAAGACACCGAATCCAACCCGGCCACCGGCGCCCGCAAGCTTCGCAACCTCATTCAGCGCAGCAACGCCGAATTCATCGTGGGGTCGGTGCATTCCGGCATCATGCTGGCCGCTTTGCCGATCGCGACGGAGCTCAAGACCATCTACTTCTCGACCGGCGAGTCGAGCGACGTAACCGGCTCCAAGGGCACCCGGTACAGCTTTCGGACCGGAGCCGACACCTATTCGATCGCCGCGTCGGGCGTGCCGTGGGCTTTCGAGAACCTCGGCAAGAATTGGACGATGATGTTCGCCGATTATGCCTGGGGCCAGAGTACGGCGGCCGAATCCAAACTGATTGTCGAGAAACTCGGCGGCAAGGTGCTCGCAAGCATTCCAGTGCCGCTCGATACCAAGGACTTCGTGCCCTATCTCGCCCAGGTCCCGGCCGATACGGAGGTCTTGCTGCCGGCCTTTATTGGCCCGCTGGCAGTTGCCTTCTACACGCAGGCCAAGGCGATGGGCTTCGACAAGAAGAACGTAAAGATGTTCTCGCAATCGCCCAGCATCGAAGCGATTGACCCCGATGATATCGGAGGCGCGGCCGAGGGGTCCTACTTCTTCGAAACCTTCCCCCGCATGCTCCAGGCCAAGGATGACGAATTTCACCGCGAGCACAACAAGCTGATCGAGATCGACGACATCCATGCGCGCGAGCTCAGCAGCAAGCGCGTGATGGACAAGAGTCATGCCTGGCAATGCTGGGAGGATATGTTCGCGATTAAACAGGCGGTGGAAGCCTCCGGCTATAAGACCCGCAAGGATGTCGAGGGCGTGATCCAAGCGCTGGAAGGCATGCAGATGAAGAACTCGGTCAGTCATCCGCAGGGAGACAAGTTGATCCGCAAGGACGATCACGTCGGGATTATCGACTGCTACATTAGCCACGTCGAAAACGGGCGGCTCGAGGTGAAGAAGAAGATTCCCAAGGAGGAACTGGTCAAGCACATGCCGGTTCGTTTTAATTTGTCGACCATGCCGGCCTAACGGCGCCGCGGTGGGCGGTGCGCCATGTGCGCGCCGCCGGTCATTACACGGGAGGTGATTGGGCGTCGCCTCGCGAAGCGGGCAGTCTGCTTTGAATCGGCTGCTCACTCCGCCATAGGCGCGGCGAGGCGGCACCCAGTTTTGTGCCACAACGGGGATTACGCGGGGGACGTTCGGTGCTATGCTCGCCGAATAGGCCTACAGTAACCAAGGAGGCATTCATGATGCGCGCGATTCCTATCGCTGCAATCACATTGGCCGGTTTGCTCCTGTCGAGCATTGGCGCAGACGCCGGCACGTGGTGCGCGCAATACGGCGGGACGCACGGCGGGACCAACTGCGGCTTCTATTCGTTCTCACAATGCCAGGCCGCGCGTTCAGGCAACGGCGGGTTTTGCTTTCAAAATTACCAATCGCAGCGGCGCTATCGGCGCGATTAAGCTTGTGCATGAATCTTTTCCGCAACGCGCTGCGCACCCTTGGCGCTTCGCGCATTATTGGCGCCGCGCTGATTATCGGACTACTGGGTTTGCCTTCCGGAGCGCTCGCGCAGAGCGGCAATCCGATCCGGATCGGCATGAGTCTCGCGCTGACCGGCGCCGGGGCATCACCGTCCAAGGTGATCAACACCGCGCTTGACATCTGGCGAGATGATATCAACGCCAAGGGCGGGCTGCTTGACCGGCCGGTCGAGCTGGTGATCTACGACGACCAGAGCGCGCCCGCCAATGTGCCGAACATCTACACCAAGCTGATCACGGTCGACAATGTCGATCTCTTGCTCGGTCCCTATGGCACCAATTTCGTCGCGCCTGCGATGCCAACCATCATCCAGAACAACAAGTTGACGATCAGCTTCACCGCGATCGGCATCAACGACAAGTTCCACTACCCGAAATACTTCTCGATGGTGTCGGTTGGCCCAGAGGGCGTCGCTGCGTTCTCGATTGGCTTCTTTGACATGGCCGCGGCGCAGCAGCCGATGCCACAGACAGTCGCCATCCTTGCAGCCGACGCCGAATTCGCGCAAAGCGCCGCCGCCGGTGCCCGCGAGCAGATCAAGAAGCACGGCTTCAAGCTGGTGTACGACCAGAGCTATCCTCCAAACGCGACGGATTTTGCACCCGTAGTGCGGGCCGTGCGAGCGACCAATCCGGACATCGTCTATATCGGCGCGTACCCGCCGGACAACGTCGGCATCATCCGCGCTGCCAACGAAATCGGGCTCGCGCCGAAGATGATGGGCGGCGCGATGATCGGGATGCTGGTGACGCCGATGAAGGTGCAGCTCGGGCCGATTGCCAACGGGCTCATCATCGGGGAGAACTTCGCCGCCGCAATGGCCAAGCAGATCGCCGGCGCGGCCGATTTCCTCACGCGCTATCGGGAGAAGGCCGTCGCCGCGCGCATTGATCCATTCGGCTTCGCCTGGGGCCCGTTCGCCTATTCGGCTGGCCAGGTCCTGGCGCAGGCGGTGACGGAGACAAAGAGCCTCGATCACGACAGGCTGGCCGAGTATATGCACAAGGCGAGCTTCAAGACCGTGTCCGGCGACTTCTCGTTCGGCAAGGACGGCGAATGGTCGAAGGCGCGCATGGTCTGGACACAGGTTCAGAACGCGCAACCCAACAACGTCGATCAGTTTCGTGAGGGCGCGGCGCAGCCGATCGTCTGGCCACCCGAGGCCAGGACCGGCACCCTGATCTATCCCTACGAAAAAGCGCGGCAGAACTAAGCGCTGGGCGCCGATGCGCCAGGGGCGTAGCACCGAAAGGTGCAATCGCTCTTGCGGCAGCGTCGCAATTGCTCAGCGCATCAGCAAAGCTACAGCAAATCCCGGTCGAATTGAACCAATCCTCTTCGCGTCATGCGCGGGCTTGACCCGCGCATCCATCTTCTTGCGAGTAAGATGGATGGATTGCCGGGTCAAGCCCGGCAATGACGACAGAGATTCAATATGAGCGAGAAGCGCTGTAGGCTCGGATTTTATTCAATCAGCCTGGAAACCTACAGTCGCGACCGCGGTATCGGAAGCGCCGACCGCGCTGATCATGGACCGAACCAGAAGCAAAGAGGTGAAACTTTCAAGGAGATAACAGCGCCCGCCCGACCCGGAAGCTCAAGGAGTTGGTTCGATCGCCGGTGGAGTCCCAGTAGCGCAGGGCCGAGCGGAGAGAGCGAGGTGGATTGATCCAGGAACCCCCGCGGAGGACTCGCTGGCAGTCAGCGCCCGCGGTCCACGGCGAGCCGTCCGCGGGTGCTCCATGGTAGTTCGCGTGAAAGCAATCTTCGAGCCACTGCCAAACGTTGCCATGCATATCATAGAGCCCGAACTGGTTGGGAGTGAATGAGCCCACCGGGGCGGGCCGCCTGCCATCCCACTGGCTTCCGCAGGCGCCACAGTTAGCTAGGTTAGGTTAGGTCGCCCAGCCCGGCGTTGCCGCGCGATGCTGCGCCGCTAGTGCATCCCAGCGCGCCATGTCGGCGGCCACCAGCGTGCTTTGCGACGCCGGCATGCGCGGCCACTCCGGCACGTTGATCCATAGCCGGTAGAGATGACGCCGCTGATCCTTCGCCCCATGATCCTCGAAGTCGGCTCGGCCGTGCAGGATCGTGCGGTTGTTGATGAACTGGAAGTCGCCCGGCTTGAGCATCATCTTCAGCATGACGTCGGGATGGTTAGAGATGGCCACGAAGGCACCGAGCGCGGCTTCCTGTTTCGGGCTGATGGTCGTGTCGCCGAGCTCCGCGGCGCGGCGCATATAGGCATGCTGGAAGTCGCAGTTGAGCCAGTTGTTTTCGTAGCAGAAGCTCGGGACGTTGCCGATCAGGGCCGCCCGGCCCATGCGCTCGGCGTCGGAGTCGGGACGGCGCAGGACGAAGCCCTTGTAGAATTCCTCGAGCAGATCGGGGCACCAGTCCAGCAGCATGTTATGGACGGTGTGGGCGCTGGCGATCAGGCTTTCGCCGCCCGACATCGC
>CATPCO010000490.1 GCA_955652925.1 uncultured Xanthobacteraceae bacterium
TGCTTCTGGCCGTCGTGCCATTCCAGATTCTCCACCACCAGCAGCCGCAGTCCGCCCAGCATATGCACCAGCAGGAGGAATACGAGCGCAGCTTCGGACAGCTTCACCAGCGGCGCGTCGGTCCAGCGCAGGAAACTGTCCAGCCGGGCTTCCCCGTCGATAGCAAGCCCGAGCGTCAGGAAATGGAGCGGCAGGAAAATCGCAAGCGCGAGGCCCGCGAGCCGATGCACCAGGGCCGCGATCCACAGGATGCCGGTGCGATGCTGTAGCCGCGCGGCCCTCATGGCAGCACCACTGCTGCGACCGCACGCAAACCGAGCATGAGGAGGAGAAGCCCGAATGCGATCGAGAACATAGCCGCCGGGCGCTCGCCGACTGGTGACCATTCGATCAACACGGTGCGCAGACCAATCGAAGCGTGAATCGCCACCGCTGCAACAAATGCGCCGTAGAATGAAGCCCACATGATGCTGCCGCGGGTGCGACCGAGAATATCGGCAGCGGTGAGCCCCTTGCGGCTGGCGTTGAAGATGACAGCCACGTGCACCAGAACGAGCGGTGCCATCAGCGCCGCGGTCAGCCGTTGCCAGATGTAGAGACGCAAGCTCATGGTTTGAGGTCGCCGGAAAGATACGCGCGCGTGACGCGGCGCTTGAGGCCGGCAATGGATCTCGTCGGATTGAGCGCTTGTGGGCAGCATTCCTGACAAGATTGGTGCGAGTGGCAGAGCTGGCATCCGCCGGAACCGGCAACCGCATGCAGCCGGGCGGCGTTTCCGGTATCGCGCTCGTCATTGACGAGAGACCACGCTCGATTGAGCGCAGCCGGCCCGAGAAAGTCCTCGTTCCAGCGTACCGTATCGCAGGCGGAATAGCAGACGCCGCAATTGATGCATTCAATAGCGGCATCGGCCGCCAGGCGTGCTGCGCTGCCGGGCGTAATGGTCTCGATTGGATCATCGCGGGTCTTCGAAGGAACAAACGAACCCTTGGCCTGCCGCCATTTCTCGAAAAAGGGCCGCATATCCGTGGCAAGATCCTTGATCACGGGCAAATTCTCAAGCGGACCGATCTCGATCCGGCCGCCTGTGGAGACCTTTGCCACAAGGGTGCGGCACGTCCAGCGCGGCCGACCGTTGACCATCATCGCGCACGAGCCACACACGCCAACCCGGCAAGCAAATCGGTAAGCCAAGGTCGGATCGAGGTGGCGCTGCACGAAAGTCACCACATCGAGCACGGTCTGACTCGCACGGAGCGGCACCTTATAAGTGACGTAGCGTCCCTCCTGCGCGCCGCGCCAGAGCGACACTGTCAGTCCGGGCGGTGTGTCAGACATGGACTCCGATGCGATAAAGGCCGGTTCCGCGACCCAATGCAGGCAAACTGTTCGCTATGCAGCATGAAATAAGTTCAAAGCAGAACCTGCTCGGAACCACTTGAGCTGAGGGGCGCTGAATGAGTGCACGAGCGCCAGCGTCTCGGTAGTGCCGTCGGCATGGCGAACAATGCAAGTCACCGGCCGGCCGGACGCCAGCTCGGTCACACCGACGAGGCTGATGCGGTCGTCCTCCCGAATGCGCTCGTAGTCATCCGGATTCTGGAATGTCAGCGCCAGCAACCCCTGCTTTTTCAAATTCGACTCATGAATGCGCGCGAAGCTGCGGGCGATCACCGCCACGCCGCCGAGAAGCCGCGGTGAGAGCGCGGCGTGCTCCCGGCTGCTGCCTTCACCGTAATTGAGATCGCCGACCACCACCCAGCGGGCACCGCGCGATTTGTAGTCGCGGGCAATTTTTGCAAAGGACTGATCGGTTTCACCCGACAACACGTTTTTGCCATGGCCCGCCTTACCCGTGAAGGCGTTGGTCGCGCCCATGAACATGTTGTCGCTGAATTTATCGAGGTGCCCGCGGTAACGAAGCCATGGGCCGGCCGGCGAAATGTGGTCGGTCGTGGTCTTGCCCTTGCTTTTTAGCAGGACCGGCATGTCGAGAAAATCGCCGCCGTCCCAGGCGGGCCACGGCTCCAGGCGCTGGAGCCGTTCGCTATTGGCGTTGATCTTCAGCTCGATGTCTTGGCCGCCTTCGCCCGGAGCGATATAGGCCATTCGTCCCTGCGCGAAGTTTTTCGCGGGCACCTCGGGCGCGGGCTTCGGAGCATTGAGCTGGAACGGTTTTCCATCTCCACCCGTCAAAGTGTCTTTCACCGGATTGAACGATAGACGTCCCGCCAGCGCGAACGCGGTCACCAGTTCGGGGCTGGCGATGAAGTTCATCGTCGTCGGCTGGCCGTCATTTCGCCGTGGAAAGTTACGGTTGTACGACGTAACGATTGTATTGGGTACGCTGGCTGCTTCGCTTGCCCTGCGCCATTGTCCGATGCAGGGGCCGCAAGCATTCGCCAGCACGGTTGCGTTGATGTCTTTGAGCGATTGCATCTGCCCGTCGCGCTCGATCGTGGCGCGGACCTGTTCCGAACCCGGCGTCACCAGCAGAGGCACGGCCGCCTTGATGCCGTGCGCCGTCGCCTGCGCAGCGATGTCGGCGGCGCGGCTCATGTCTTCGTAGGACGAATTGGTGCAGCTTCCGATCAACGTCGTAGAGATTTTATCGACAAAGCCGTTACCGCTGTCCGCGATCTCGGCGGCAAATTTGGAGATGGGACGCGCGCGGTCGGGCGAATGCGGCCCAACGACATGCGGCTCAAGTGCGCTCAGATCGAGCCTGATCACTCGGTCGTAGTACGCCTCGGGATTTGCCTCGACTTCCGCGTCCGGCACCAGCAGGTCTTGATGCCGTTGCATGAGCGGCACCA
>CATPCO010000491.1 GCA_955652925.1 uncultured Xanthobacteraceae bacterium
GAACTTCTCGTACCTTCCGCATCGACAATCTCTCGGCAGGCATCGGTCCCTCCCCCTTGCGCGAATCGCAAAGGGAGGACCTTGCCCGCTCAGATTGCCGACAACGTTCCCCGACTCACCCTGTCAACAGGTGGCCGCCTTCGATCGGAATCGGTGGCCGCTTTCCGTCGGATTGGGTGACCGCTTTCCGTCGGAATCACTGGCCGCCTTGTCTCGGAATCCGCAAGTGCAACGCGGGCAAGGCGGTACAGGGAGGCAAGCAGAGATCTGGGATAGGCGCTAGTGACGTATTGGATCGGTACCCAGCCGGGTTCGCTCAACGCGCGGCGTTTCTTCACGCTGTATCGGGCGCGGCGTTGGTGCGCAAAGATCGGCGTAAATGCCCACTTATACGAGTGGACCGGATCGCAATGGCAGGAAAGAATCTGACCAAGCGCACCTAGATGACCTTCGGCAGATCGGGACAGATCAGGTCACAGCGATCATGCATTTGGGGGCGTCCCGCTTCGGGCAGTCGCCGTTGAGCTGCTCCTTCCATTTCATCAGATTGGCGTTGCGTTCGTACTTCTCGATCAGCCTGCGGACGCTACAGCGGCCCTTGCGCTGGCGCGCATTCGACGCGCAGCGTATCGAGCTTACCCTCAATGCGGCCACACGCCAGAGGGGCGGCGCATTGAGCTCCGAACCGCAAAGCGGCAGCACGGTCTACCCGGACGAGCCGTGGATGCAGCAGCACATGTCCCGGAATGATCGCACTACGTTGCCACAGACCCGCATCACGGTAAGGATTCATTAACGAATTCGCATCCATGCTCACGATGTGAGGAGGCATGGACACTCATGGAGATGTACCATGTCTGACAAGATCATCACACTCAACGATCACACGAAAGGACACGCGGGACGCAGCAGGGATCAGGAGCCCATCCCGATCAATGCGAGATTGCAATGGGTGGCGGACCTCGTCTGTGCCATCCTGGATGCGGAGAGCCATCCTGGATGCGGAGAACATCAAACGGTCATCGTCAACGGTGAATAGACCGCCGGGTAGCTGACCGGCGACTGTGTAGATGTGGCGAGGCCGCTGCGGTTCGGCGGCCTCTTTTTTGTGTATCGAGTATTGGAGGTAACCGTCCGCCGGCGTTCTCTGGCCAGCGCGGGAGTCCCCCTCGCTGCCGGGCCCGATTGAGACTCTATTAACCATGAGTAGCTAACGTTTCAAGCTGACGTGGTGAGGAACCGGGATTGGCATGCGCGTTTTGCTGATTGAGGACGATCAGACTACCGCTCAATCGATCGAGCTGATGCTGAAGTCGGAAAACTTCAACATCTACATTACCGATCTTGGGGAAGAGGGAATCGATCTCGGAAAATTGTATGACTACGACATCATCCTGCTCGACTTGAACCTGCCAGACATTTCTGGCTTCGAGGTTCTCCGGTCGCTGCGCGTCTCCAAGGTCAAGACACCCATTCTGATCCTCTCCGGTCTTACCGGTATAGAGGACAAGGTCAACGGTCTCGGCTTCGGCGCTGACGACTACATGACCAAGCCGTTTCACAAGGACGAGCTCGTGGCACGCATCCACGCCATTGTGCGTCGCTCCAAGGGACATGCGCAGTCGGTCGTCATCACCGGTGATCTCTCCGTTAATCTCGACGCCAAGATCGTCGAGATCAGCGGCGCCCGCGTGCGCCTTACCGGCAAGGAGTATCAGATGCTCGAGCTACTGAGCTTGCGGAAGGGCACGACGCTCACCAAGGAAATGTTCTTCAACAATCTGTATGGCGGCATGGACGAGCCGGTGATCAAGATCATCGACGTATTTATCTGCAAGCTGAGGAAGAAGCTTGCCATCGCTTCGAACGGAAAGGACTACATAGAGACGGTGTGGGGCCGCGGTTATGCATTGCGCGAACCTAGCCGGGACGAGGCGAGAATCTCCGCCTGATAGTTCCGTCGCACCGGTATGGCAGAGATCGTTGGGCGTTACAAATTGTTAGCAAAACACGGCCACTTGTCGAGCAAGTCATGGCGGCTGGCCTGACACGCTGCATCCGATACGGCGCGAGACCGCTGCATGCTGCGGGCGGTCTTCAAAAGTTGAGACCAACGAGAGGACTCGCCTCATGCGGCGCGGCGTCGAACGTCCTTGATTGTCGGTCTCCTTGCTCCTTCTGGTGCTCGGCTCCGATCTTGATCTCGATATGACAGCCCGGTGCAGTAAAACCCGCATGATGTTTTTAAGGCTTCGCTGAATTTTGCTCGCGGGACCTTCGACAACTCGGGCTGAGTGGTGCCGTTCCTCCGCGCGGCGGCGCGCGGGTCAACCCTAAAGACGCAACTACTTTATCAAGCGGAGCACGAGTCCGGTTTTGAGATAATGATCTTCAGCGTCGGGGAAACCGAGCTGCAGCCCTATGTTCCGCCCGCTAGATCAGGTATATTTTCGGGTAAGATTCAGAGGATTCCACAGTCGTGAGGCACTAGAGCGTTTCCCGAAAAGGCTGAATCGGGGATTCCCATGCCGGCGCGAATATGATTCAAGCTTCCTGCTGGGAGGAGGCCGGCATGCATGGCGAAACCGTATTCGGAGGACTTGCGTAGACGCGTGGTCGAGACAATTGATGATGGCGCTACCATACCCGACGCCGCCGAGCAATGTGGCGTGAGCATCAGCTCTGTCGTACGCTTCCTCAAGCTTCACCGCGACACGGGTAGCGTCAGCGCGGCGCAGTTTGGCGGCTACAAAGAGTTCGTGCTGGCAGCGCATGAGGAGTTAGTCAGGAGCTTGATAGAGGAACAGCCGGACATCACACTGGCGGAGCTCGAGGCCCGACTGGCGAAGGAAAAGGTGGTGGTCGGCAAGTCGTCAATCTCCCGTTTCTTAATTCATCTGAAA
>CATPCO010000492.1 GCA_955652925.1 uncultured Xanthobacteraceae bacterium
CTGATTTCCGCCGAACTGTTGCTGCCAGAAAAGGTAACTCAACACCGCGACGGGAGAGACTTTGCCTCCAGGAGCATCGGCCGGTGTGAACTCGCGTCCCAGCGCAGGAGGCACTCCCATGTAGGTGAAGAGATTGGATGAGTACTGGCCGACCCTGACGGAGATCGGGAACTGGCGACCTGTGAGGGTTTCCTGCTGCTGATTCATCAGGAAGACGTCGTCTATGGAAGAAGCCCGCAGCAGTTCCTGATATTCTGAGCGGTTGACGAAGAGCAAAGGACCCCGCTCGCTCTTGTCGCGCAACTCCACGTGTACCATGCGCTCTGGGTCGCGGTAGGGATACGGATCAAGCAAGACTCCGTACACTACGATGAAGATGGCAGTCGTGGCCCCAATTCCTAACGTAAGAGAGAGCAGAGCTGTAAATGCGAATCCCGGTGATTTTCGGATTTGACGAATTGCGTATCGCAGGTCCTGGAGCACGCCGTTCATTTTCAATTCCTCCTCACTCGTCCCGCAACGCGACCACTGGATCGAGACCGGCTGCCCAGCGTGCCGGCAAATAGCTCGCCAGGAAAACCGTCCCCAGGAGCAGCGCTGATGTGAGCCCCAGCGTAAGCGGGTTGAACAGGCTCACCTGATACAGCAGGCTCGACAGAGCACGCCCCGTCACGAACGTGGTCATGAGGCCGGTTCCCAAGCCGAGCATGGCCAGTTGCATGCCATTACCCACAATCAGGCGGAGAACGTCACGGCGCTCCGCCCCCAATGCCATGCGGATGCCCAATTCGCGTGTGCGCAACGTGACGGTATAGCTGATCACCCCGTAGAGGCCAAGGGCAGCCAGAAGCAGCGCGATCCCGGCAAAGACCGACAGCAAAACCACCAGAAACCGTCGGCTGATCAACGACGCGTCGACGCGTTGCTCCATGGTTTTCAGGTCATAGAGAGGCTGGCTTGGATCCACGCGGCGGATCGCCGCCTGCATGGCGGAGCCCAGGCTCTCCTGGTTTGTGCTTAGGGTTTGCACCACGACTCCCGCCATCTGCACCGGCTGCTGCGCAAGGGGCAGATAGTAGAAGCCTTCGTTGGTGTCGGACTCCAGCGAAGAACTCTTGGCGTGCGCCACAATTCCGACAATGGTCATCCACGGTGAATTCCCGCCGAAATTAATATGCTGGCCAACAGGATCTTCACCCGGCCAATACTGCCGGGCGAGTACGTCGTCGATGACCGCCACTAATTCGGTTTTCATGCGGTCGTCCCCGGTAAAGACGCGGCCGCGGATCAGAGGAATGCCGAGCGTCCGGAAGTATTCGGGCGATATGCTGCGAACATTTCCGTGCGGGCCAGGGTCATTGGGACCGGTGGGGTGGCTCTTGATTGAGAATGATGATGAGCCGCCGTTGTTGCTGAAAGGCAGGGCGTCGGCAAAGGCGGCATTGACCACGCCGGGAATGTTCTTCAGTTCCTGTTCCGCCGCGGCATAGAAAACACTCTGCTGCTCGTTGCTTTTGTAGACGGTGGGTGGAAGCGAGAGCGCGCCCGACATTACCCCGTGGGGATCGAATCCGGTATTCAGCTGTTCGACCTGCTTCAGACTTCGTAACAACAGCCCCGCACCCACCAGCAGCAGCATGGCCAATGCGATTTCGCCCACCACCAGAGCCGAACGCAAACGCTGGCGCGCATGGCCCGCCCCCCCTGAACGTCCCGCCTCCTGCAATGACTGGAACCAGCGCGTGTGCGTGATGTGCCAGGCAGGGGCGATCCCGCACAAGAGTACGCAGAGCACTCCGGTGCCCGCCACGAACCACAGCACCGTTCCACCCAGGTGAACCACAAGATTTCCCGTCAGGGCTTCGGGCGCAAGTAAGAGCAGCAACGGGATAACGTAGTGCGCGAACACCAGGCCGAGAACGACGCCGGCCACGCCCAGAAGCAGGCTCTCCAGCAAGGCTTGCTGGATCAGACGGCCACTTCCCGCGCCGAGCGCGATCTGGACGGAAATCTCGTGTTGACGTCCAGAGGCACGCGCCAGTTGCAGACCCGCGATATTGGCACAGGCTATGAGCAAAACTGTGCCGACGGCGGCCAGCAGGATCAACAAAGGCTTGCGCAAATCGCCCGCGGCGAACTCGATGAGTGGCATGGAGAACATGCCCCACCCGGAAGCCTGGCCGTAACTGTTCTGCCCTTCTGAGATGATTTGCTGCGCGGAACGGAGGTGCAGATAGGCATTCGCCTGCTGCAGCGTGACCTGCGGACTCAGACGGGCAACAGCGAAAAGATTCTCGTTATAGCGGAACCTGCTGTCGAAGTAGCGGCCAGAGGGAAGCGCAATCGGAGTCCACAACTCGGCATCGTTAGGCCAATCGAATTCCGGCGGCATCACGCCCACGACCTGATAGGACTCCTGGTTGAGCAAAAGAGCCCGGCCGATGATGTTAGGGTCGCCGCCGAAGCGGCGTTTCCAGGTGCGATAGGCGAGAATCACTTCCTGATTCGCGTTGGGTTGATCCTCTTCTGGGCGAAACACACGGCCCATGTACGGACGCGCCCAAAACACGTCAAACCATTGCCACGACACCTGTGCCCCCACCAGCCTTTCAGGAGTCATTTCGCCAGCGCTGTAGTTGTAGTTGGCGCCCTGCAGCACTGCGGCGGAGGTAAAGATGTGCTTGCCGGTAACCGCATCGCCGAAATCGGGCGCCGACATGTTGATATTCTGAAGATCACCGACCGCATATTTCACGCGCAGAGCGACCACGTTTTCGGGATGAGGAATGCCGCTTGGGTTGAGCAGGATGGCGTTCATTACCGCGAAAACCGCGACGTTGGCGCCCACACCCAAAGCCAGCGTGAAGATGGCGACTAGCACGAAGGCCGGGTTTTTGCGCAAACCGCGTGCTGCATATCGGAGATCCTGAAGTATGCCCGTCATTTTTCGTTTTTCTCCTTCACTCGTACCGCAACGCCACCATGGGATCGACCTTGGTCGCGCGATACGCGGGGACATAGCTAGCCAGGAGTACCGAGATCATGAGCACCAGGCATACCCCCGCAAATGTGGTCGCGTCCGTCGGTGTGACGCCGAACAGCAAGCTGGCAATCACTTGCCCGGCTGCCACCGCACCGGCAACTCCCAGGGCCGCTCCAATCAGGGCCAGCCTCACACCGCTGTTGAGAATGAGGCGCAAAACATCTTTCTGCTGCGCGCCCAGCGCCATTCGGAGTCCCAGCTCGCGGGTCCGTTGCGCCACCGAATATGCCAGCAAGGCATAAA
>CATPCO010000493.1 GCA_955652925.1 uncultured Xanthobacteraceae bacterium
CCCCATCCCCGCAGGATTTCGGCAAGCTCTTGCGCGACGAAAAAGCGTGCGCTTGCGTGATCGTAGCCCTCAGTGAGGAGGTCGTCGTAATCCGTGAAGACGTGGCGCGCATAAGCGACGAGGGAGAGCCATGCCGCGCGTTCGGAGGAGGCAACTTTGAGGCCGGCGCTGTCAAGCGCATGATCGAGCACCGCTTCGAATTCATGCGACGGGAGCTGTGGGGCGAGCACGCGCAATGCACGGGCGATTTGCGCTCGCTTGCTCACGCCGCAACGATCACTCCGGTTTTACGCCGCTACATTGACGACCTTGGACCATTTCTCGACTTCGGAGGCGAGATATGCGCCGAACCCGGTTCGGGGTGAAATAAATCGGCGTGGTCGCGACGTCCGCTAGGCGTGCCTTGATGAATTGCAGAAATGCGCGGCGCGATGTTTTCGCCATGGTGCCCTCCGCTTGTTCTGTCATTGCGCAGGCTCGGTCGAGTTCTTAACGCGACCCCAACCTACACCTCGCCGATCTCTCTGAGAATTTCCTCCGTATGCTCGCCGAGCTGTGGCGACGGCCGTTCCGACGCCATCACTCTCTCGCCGATCACGATGGGCGTGCGCACGCCCGGAATTGTGCCGGCCCTGGCTGCTGCGCTTGGCGGACCAATGCGCATGGCGCGATGCAATACCTGCGGATCGCAAAAAACCTGGTCGAGGGAATTGATCGGTCCCGCCGGCACCTGCACCGCTTCGAGCGTGGCGAGAAGGTCCGCGCGCTGCCAGCGCACGGTAAGCGCCGAGAGCTCACCGATCAACTCTGCCCGATTCTTCAGCCGATCGGAATTGGCGCGGTAGCGGGTCTCTTCCGCGATCCTGGGCTCGCCCAGGACGGCGCAAAGCTTTGCGAACTGATTGTCGTTGCCGGTCGCGATGATGATGTGCCCATCGGCAACCGGAAAGACCTGATAGGGCACAATATTGGGATGCGCATTGCCAATGCGTTTGGGTACCTTGCCGGAAACGAGGTAGTTGAGCGCCTGATTGGCAAGCACGCCCACTTGGCTATCGAGGAGCGCGGTGTCGACCTGACAGCCGCGGCCGGTCTTCTCCCGCTCCATCAAGGCCGCCAGGATCCCGATGACCGAATAGACCCCGGTAAAGATGTCCGCGATGGGCACGCCGGCGCGCTGCGGCTCGCCGTCGGGCGTCCCGGTGAGGTCCATGATCCCGCCCATGCCCTGTGCCATGAGGTCATACCCCGCGCGCGCGGCGTAGGGTCCGCTCTGGCCAAAGCCGGTCACGGAGCAATAGACAAGGCGCGGGTTTTCCGGGCGCAAACTCTCGTAATCCAGGCCGAACTTCGCGAGGCCGCCGACCTTGAAATTCTCGATCAGCACGTCCGACTTGGCCGCGAGCTTTTTTACGATGCGGCGGCCCTCCTCGCTTTCGAAGTCAAGCTCGATCGAGCGTTTGCCCCGATTGGTGCAATGGAAATAGGCCGCTCCCAGATGACCCCCATCGGCCGCCTCGACGAAGGGCGGCCCCCAGCCGCGGGTGTCATCGCCCGCTCCCTTGCGTTCGACCTTGATGACGTCGGCGCCGAGATCGGCGAGAATCTGACCCGCCCAGGGCCCTGCCAGAATGCGGGCAAGTTCGAGCACGCGTAGTCCGGACAACGGTCCCCCCATTAATGCTCCCCTTGATGCTTTCCCTTGCTGCCTGTCGTCCTTGGGCACCAGCCTGAGGCTGGTCACTGCAGCATCTGTGTGGCCTTCCATGCCGGGCTTGTCCATAGGCCGGCACATTTGTGAATTCGTCACGACAACCTTATTTAATGTCCCGGCGCAGCGAGCGATTCGGGCGAGATGAACTCCTCCTTCTTCGGAGACATGTTGCAGTCCATCGCCGAGCGCGGGCGGGCACTGATCGACCGCACGCGGGATCGGCGGGGGGGCGCGGAGCAACGCTCGACGGGCCTCGTGGCGCTGTGTGAGGAGCTGCTCTCAACCCGCGGGGAGGCTTCCGGGGTCGCGCTCGCCCGCGAACTCCTCTCCCAATACGCGGAGCTGACGACCGGCCCTCGCATCGCGTTCTTCGAGGCGTTGGCGAGCGGGTTCGGTCCGGATCGTGACCTGCTCAACGCGGCTGTGAAGACATGGCAGAGCTCGCCCACCGAAGAGACCGCGGCAAAGCTCCACCGCGCCTCCGAGCCGCGCCGGCTCGAACTCTTTCGCCGGCTCAATCTCGCACCGAACGGAACAACGGCGCTCGTGCGCATGCGCGAGCAACTGCTCGATGCATTGGATCACCGCGAGGACCTGGAGATCATCGACGATGATTTCCTCCACCTGTTCTCCTCCTGGTTCAATCGAGGTTTCCTGATCCTGCGCCGCATCGACTGGTCCACGCCGGCACGAATTCTGGAGAAGATCATCCGCTATGAGGCGGTGCACGAGATCCGGGATTGGAACGATTTGCGCATGCGCATCGATTCACCCGGGCGGCGCTGTTACGCGTTTTTCCATCCGGCACTGGTCGACGAGCCGTTGATCTTTGTCGAGGTTGCGCTCACCCGCGGCATTCCCGACAAGATCGACGCGATCCTGTCCGCGAACGGCCAACCCGTGGATCTCGATCGCGCGACCTCGGCGGTGTTCTATTCCATTTCCAACTGTCAGATGGGGCTCACCGGCGTATCTTTCGGGCATTTCCTGATCAAACAGGTGGTGGAGGAAGTCCAACGCGAGATGCCGCGGCTGTCCACCTTCGTGACACTCTCGCCTGCGCCCGGTTTTGCCGAATGGCTCAAGCGCGAAAGGGCGAACGAGGCATCGGCCATGATCAGTGATGAGGATCGCGTCGCGCTCGCAGTCCTGGATCGGCCGGGGTGGTGGCGCGATGAGGAAAGCGCGGAAGCGGCGCGCGAGCCGCTGCTGCGCGCGGCTGCGGCCTATTTTTTGCGCGCGCGCACCGCGCGCGGCCTGCCGCGCGATCCGGTGGCACGATTCCACCTCGGCAACGGCGCTCGGCTCGAACGGCTCAACTACCTCGCCGATATCTCGCCGCGTGCACTGGCGCAGTCACACGGCTTGATGGTGAATTACCTCTATGACCTCGACGACATCGAGAAGAACCACGAAGCCTATGCCCAGCAGCAGGCGATCATCGCCGCCGGCGCGGTCAATCGCCTCGCTCGCGCGCCCGCTCGCGAACTCACGCCCGTGAGCGACTGATCCTGCAAGCCGCAGCACCCATACTGATCGCAGGAGGAGGCCCGGTCGGGGTCATCTGCGCGCTCGCACTGGCACGGCAAAACGTTCCCGTCCGCCTGTTCGAGGCCGCTTCGCAGGTGAACGATGCGCCGCGCGCATCCACAACGCATCCCCCCACGCTCGAAATGCTCGCCGGGCTGGGGTTGATCGAAGAGGTGATTGCCCGCGGGCTGGTCGCACGCACCTTCCAGTTCTGGGACCGCCCGAGCGGGCAGATGATCGCAGAGTTCGATCACGCCCTCCTCAAGCAGGACACGCCCTACCCTTTCATCGTTCAATGCGAGCAGCACAAGATCGCCAATATGGGGATTGACCGGCTGCGCAATTTTCCGCACGCGGACGTGCGTTTTTCCGCCCGTGTAGTCGCAGTAGAGGTCTCGGACGATCGGGTCGACGTTGAGGTCGAGACACATCGAGGGACGGAAAAAATATCGGGCAGCTATCTCATTGCTGCCGATGGAGGGCGCTCCACTGTGCGCAAAGCGCTCGGCATCGAGTTCGAGGGCTACACGTTTCCGGAACGGTTTCTGGTGTTGACGACACCGTTCGACTTCGCGGCCCAACGAGGCGCCGGCTTCCGATGCTATTTCTCGGATCCGGACGAGTGGGCAAACCTGTTCAAGGTCGCAGGCGACGACGGACGCGGGCTATGGCGCGCGGTTTTTCCGACGCTGCCCGGCGAGAGCGATGAGCAGGTGCTTAATGATGATGCCGTGCAGCGCCGGCTGCAGAAATTTTTTCCCAAGCGCGGCGCCTACCCCGTCGTGCACCGTAATCTCTATCATGTGCACCAGCGCGTTGCCGCGACCTTCAACAAAGGCCGGGTCTTCCTTGCCGGCGATGCGGCCCACGTCAACAATCCGATCGGAGGGCTCGGGCTCAACTGCGGCATTCACGACGCGGTCGAGCTTGCGCAGCTCCTGACATCAGTGCTGCAAGGGCACAAGCCGCCGGATGTGTTTGCTTGCTATGATCAACGGCGCCGCCCGATCAACATCGAATACGTGCAGCAGCAGACGGTCGCCAACAAGAACCGGCTGGAAGAAAAGGATCCCGTCAAGCGGGAGGCCAATTTCGAGTTCCTGCGCAAGACTGCGGCTGATCCGCAGGCCCATCGCGCATTTCTGCTGCGCACATCGCTTATCGCAAGCTTGCGCAAGCAAGCGGTACCGACTTCAGCCCCTGCCGTAGACCGGGACCACGGCGCCGCGGGTGACGCGGTTTTCACCTGACGCGAGAAACAGGATTGTTGCCGCGACGTCCTCGACTTTCGCCCAAGCCGCGGGGTCGGCGTCCGGCATGGCCTTGCGGTTGGCCGGCGTATCCATGGTCGCGGGGGCAATTGCATTGACCAGAATGCCGTGCTTGATCACCTCCTCCGCAAGCGCAACGGTGAGGGCGGCGACCGCAGCCTTGCTTGCGGTGTATGCGACCATGCCTGCACCGGAGCGCCATTCGAGTGCAGGCCGCGTGGCCACATTGACGATGCGGCCGCCGGCGTTCGTGCGCTCCATGCTCCGCACGGCTGCCGCGCAACAGAGAAAAGCGGTTACGAAATTCATATCAACCTGCTTCATCAGATCCGCTTTCGTCGTCTTGGCGATTGCAGACATGCCGAAGCCGCCCGCGAGATGGATGGACGCCCATAGCTGCGGCAAGCCTTCGTAGAATTTCGCAACAGCGGCTTCATCCGAGAGCTCGACCTTGCCGGCAAGCTGAACTCTCGCATGGCTGCGCAGGGAAAACCGTTCCAACTCGCCCGCATCGATATAGGGGATGTGGCAGACCGCGCCCGCCTCGACCAGGGCAGCGACCACCGCGCTCCCGAGCGCACCGGTACCGCCCGTTACCACGACATGACGATCACGATAATCCATCGGTCTTTCTCCACCTGGCATGTTACGCCCTATCCTAGCAGGAGCTAGGATTCGTGGCGGAATTTGATCTCGCCATTGTGGGCGGCGGTATCAACGGCGCGGGCATTGCCCGCGACGCCGCCGGGCGTGACCTGCGCGTGCTGCTGGTCGAGCAGAACGACCTCGCCTCGGGCACGTCGTCGGCTTCCAGCAAGCTCATCCACGGCGGGCTGCGTTATCTCGAACATGCCTGGTTCCGGCTGGTGCGCGAAGCGCTCTCTGAGCGCGAGGTGATGCTGCGCATCGCGCCGCACGTCGTTCGCCCGATGCGGTTCGTGCTGCCGGTCGAGCCGAGCATGCGGCCGCTGTGGATGTTGCGGCTCGGGCTGTTCATCTATGATCATCTCGGCGGGCGGAAGCTTCTGCCGGCGACACGCGCGGTTGATCTTGCGCATGGCCCGCTCGGGGCACCGCTGCGGCAGTCCTACGCGCACGGTTTCGAATATTCCGACTGCTGGGCGGACGATGCGCGTCTGGTGGTGCTCAATGCGCTCGATGCCGCCGAGCATGGCGCCGTGATCCGCACCCGCACCCGCTGCATCGGCGCGGAGCGCGGAAAGCTGTGGCAGCTCGTCCTCGACGCGCAAGGCCGGCGTGATCTCGCGACGGCCCGTGTGCTCATCAACGCAACCGGGCCGTGGCTCGGCCTGTTCGCGACCAACGTGCTGCACTCAAGCACGCCCCTTCCCGTGCGGCTCGACAAAGGCAGCCATATCGTCGTGCGGCGCCTGTTCGAGCACGATCGCGGCTACATCTTCCAGAACCGTGACGGGCGCGTCGTGTTCGTGCTGCCGTTTGAAAGAGAGTTCACGTTGATCGGAACCACCGATCGCGGTTTTTCCGGCGATCCCGGCACGGTTCACGCGGACAACGATGAAATCGCGTATCTCTGCGATGTTGCAAATCAGCATTTGCGGACTGCCATCAAGGCCAGCGACGTGGTTTGGGCCTTCGCGGGAGTGCGCGCGCTCTACGATGACGGCTCCAGGCGTTCACAGGACGTAACCCGGGATTATGTGCTCGAGCTCGACGAAAGCGGCGGCGCGGCGCCGCTCCTCACCGTCTATGGCGGGAAGATCACGACCTATCGGAGGTTGGCGGAGCATGCGCTCGATCGGCTTGCCCCTCTTATCAAATCCGGTCCGCCGTGGACGGAACGTTCGCATCTTCCGGGGGGTGATTTCGCGCCAGGCGAGCTCGACGCCCTCGTGGCGATGACGCGCAAGTCACGCCTATTCCTCGACGAGCAGCACGTTCGCCGTCTGGTGCGGGCCTATGGCAAGCGCGTCGATCGTGTGCTCGGCGTGGCTAAAACCCGCGCGGATCTCGGGCCATGGCTCGGCGCTGATCTTACCGGAGCCGAGGTGCGCTACCTGATGGAGCGGGAATGGGCGCAGAGACCGGACGACGTGTTGTGGAGGCGCAGCAAGCTCGGCTTGCAGTTTTCAGCGCCGGAGCGCGAGCGATTGGCTCAGTTCATGACGTCGCTCGTCGGCGGCGGCGTATGAATCAAGCCTCGATGAATCAAGCCTTGCCGTTAAAATTTTAGCGATCCGCTACACCGCATCCTAACGCGAAAATGTTTCGATAATCATGGTGGGGGAAAACGCTTTCATCTCATTGGCGGAGCGGCGGGGTGGACTGGCCGGACAAAGACGACAGCAACGCTTTGATCGCGCGTGCCAAGATTCTGGTCATCGATCATGAATATCATACCCGCAAGAGCATCCGCAGCCTCCTGCAGTCCATGGGCTGCAGAAAGATCCATGAGGCCTCGGAGGCGGTGAGCGGGCTCGAGGCCATTCATGCCCTTGAGCCCGACGTGGTGCTGCTCGATTGGGGCATAATCGGAATGGAGGCCGCGCAGTTCGTGCGCAGCCTGCGCTCTGGGACCGCTTACCCGGATGCGAATGTGCCAATCATCATGCTGGCGGGCGATCCGGAACGTTGGCGCGTGCTTGAGGCGGTGCGTCTCGGGGTGCACGAATTCCTGCTCAAGCCGGTATCGAAGGCCGCGCTCAAGGCCCGCATGCTCTCTGCGCTCGCCAAACCCGCCGCGCGCAAACGTTCCGAGCCGCATAAGCTCGCGAGTTAACCCCGTCTTCTTCGCAGACTGTTGGGTCGAGTTCTTATGAGACCCAACACGTCACCGCAAAAATGTTGGGTCTCGCAAAGGGCTCGACCCAACCTACCCTGCACAAATAGACTGTACAGCGCGCAGCATCCGACCAGAGCACGAGCTTGCCGGATTTCATTCTCGCGATCGATCAGGGCACGACCTCCACCCGGGCGATTGTGTTCGATGCCGCCCTGACCCCGGTTGCGACCGCACAGCAGGAATTCGCTCAGCTCTATCCCGCTCCCGGGCTGGTGGAGCACGATCCCGAAGCGATCTGGGGGACGACGCTTGCAACCGCACGCGCGGCGCTCGACCAGGCCGGGGCGAGTGCGCGCCAAGTGGCAGCGCTCGGCATCACCAATCAGCGCGAAACATCGCTCATCTGGGACCGCGCAACGGGTCGGCCCATTCACAATGCCATCGTATGGCAGGACCGCCGTACCGCCGAGTTGTGCGCAAGGCTGCGGCGGGAGGGGCACGAGCGCATGATTGCGGCGCGCACCGGGCTCGTTCTGGACCCCTATTTTTCAGCCACAAAAATTGGCTGGATTCTCGACCATGTGGAAGGCGCGCGGGAAGCAGCGAATGCGGGCCGCCTTGCCTTCGGCACTGTGGACACCTTTCTGCTGTGGCGTTTGACCGATGGAAAGGTTCATGCCACCGACGCCACCAATGCCGCGCGCACCCTGCTCCTCAACATTCGCGACGGCGCTTGGGACCGGGAGCTTTGCGAGTTGTTCCGCGTGCCCCCGGAAATCCTTCCGCAAGTGCGCGATTGCGCCGGCGAGTTCGGCACCAGCGCATTGTTGGGTGGGCCAATCTCGGTCCGCGGGATAGCAGGGGACCAGCAGGCGGCCACTATCGGGCAGGGTTGCTTTGCGCCGGGAATGATGAAATCGACCTACGGCACCGGCTGTTTCGCGCTGCTCAATACCGGCGAGGAGCCGGTCGCCTCGAACAATCGCCTGCTCACGACCATTGCCTACCAGCTCGGAGGCAAGCGCGTGTATGCGCTCGAAGCCGCGATCTTTGTCGCCGGCGCGAGCGTGCAATGGCTGCGCGACGCGCTCAAGATGATCAGCGCCGCGCCCGATGTGAACGCGCTTGCGGCCGCGGCCGACCCGGCGGAAGAGGTCTATCTGGTCCCCGCCTTCGTTGGACTGGGGGCTCCCTGGTGGGATGCAGATGCGCGCGGCGCCCTGTTCGGACTTAGCCGCAAGTCGGGTATCGCCGAGTTTGCACGCGCCGCCCTCGAAGCGGTCGGTTATCAGACGCGCGATTTGCTCGATGCCATGCGCGCGGATTGGCCGGCTGCGGCAACAGAAACGGTGTTGCGCGTGGACGGCGGAATGGCGGCGAGCGATTTCGCCATGCAATTCGTGGCCGACATTCTGGCGGCCCCGGTTGATCGTCCCGTCGTCATGGAGACGACCGCGCTCGGGGCCGCCTATCTCGCGGGATACGCCGCGGGTTTGTATCCTGACCTGCCGGGATTTGCGGCGATGTGGCAGCGCGAGCGCCGCTTCCATCCGGTCATGGATGCCGCTACACGCGAGCGCAAGTTGAACGGCTGGCGCGACGCGGTTGCGCGCACGCTCACCCAAAGCCGCAGGCCCGCTTGATCCCCACTGCCTTCCGGCCCGGCAAGGTCGATGCGCGCGAACGAAACATGTTGTAGCTCAAGCTATGGATAATCGTACGGCCGCCAGCGCGGGAGAGCGCGCTGCGCAAGCAAACGGCACGCCGGAGCAGGCAACCGGCACGCCCGCATTGGTGCAATTGGAGGGGGTGAGCAAGCGCTTTGCGAATATCGCCGCGGTCGATCGCGTTTCGCTTACCATCCGGGAGGGCGAATTCTTCGCGCTCCTCGGGCCTTCGGGTTGCGGCAAGACCACGCTGCTGCGGCTGCTGGCGGGATTTGAGACTCCAGACAGCGGCCGCATTCTGCTGGACGGAAAGGATATCGCCGCTGTGCCGGCCTATCGGCGGCCGGTCAACATGATGTTTCAGAGCTACGCGTTGTTTCCTCATCTCAGTGTCGAGAGCAACGTTGCTTTCGGGCTTCGGCAGGACCGCCGGCCGAAATCCGAGATCGCCCGCCGTGTCGCCGAGATGCTCGCACTCGTTCAGCTCGAAGGCCATGCCAAGCGCAAGCCGCATCAGCTCTCTGGTGGCCAGCGCCAGCGTGTCGCGCTCGCGCGCGCACTCGCCAAGCATCCTCGCGTCCTGCTGCTCGACGAGCCGCTCGCAGCCCTCGACAAGAAGCTTCGCGGCGAGACCCAGTTCGAGCTCATGAACCTGCAGGACAAGCTCCGATTGACCTTTGTCGTGGTGACCCACGACCAGCAGGAGGCGATGACAATGGCCGACCGCATGGGCGTGATGAAGGAGGGAGGCCTGGCCCAGGTCGGCACCCCGGCGGAGATCTACGAGCAGCCGAACTCACGTTGGGTCGCCGATTTCATCGGCGAGATCAATCTGATCGAAGGCCACGTCGTCGATGCAACCGCAAGCGACGGCCTTGCAATCACGAGCATAGCCGCTGGGCGGCTGCGCGTGCTCGGGGAGCGCAATGCTGTTTCCTCCGGCGATCGCGTGTGGGTCGCCTTGCGGCCGGAAAAGGTACGCATCTCGCGCGAGCGCCCGCCAGTCACGGATGAGAATTGCGCGGCCGGACAGGTTTACGGCATCGGCTATCTCGGGGACCTCTCTATCTACAAGGTTCGGCTCGACAGCGGGCTGCTCATGAAGGCCGCGCTTGCGAACATGACGCGACTCATCGAGCGGCCGATCGGCTGGGACGATCGCGTCTGGCTGCACTGGCCGGCCGATGCGGCCCTCGTCCTGACGGATTGAATCTGAAACCTCCAGCCCGTGCTGCGTGAGGGCAATGAAACCACACGTCGGTCCAGCCAAAACAACTCCGTGCCAGTTATCCTGGGGCGCACGCATTGTCGTTTTGGTTCCTTACTTCTGGCTCGTTCTGTTTTTTCTTCTTCCCTTCACTATCGTGCTCAAGATCAGCTTTTCGCAGACCGCCATCGCGCAGCCGCCCTATACTCCCGTCTTCGATCCCGCCGCCGGCTGGGAGGCAATCAAAACGTTCTTTGGCGCGCTGTCATCCGATAACTATGCATTGATTGCATCGGATCCCCTCTACTTCGTTTCCTATCTCAAAAGTATGGAAATTGCCGCGGTATCGACCGTGCTGTTGATGCTGATCGGCTTTCCAATGGCCTACGGCATGGCGCGTGCGCCGAGCCGATGGCAACCGGTACTGTTCATGCTGGTCATGCTGCCGTTCTGGACATCTTTTCTGATCCGCGTTTACGCCTGGATCAACATTCTTCAGCATGATGGGCTGCTCAATCAGCTTCTGCTCGCGTTGCGGCTGGTAGAAGCGCCGCCCGCATGGCTCGCGAGCGACACCGCTGTCTATATCGGCATGGTCTATTCGTATCTGCCGTTCATGGTGCTGCCGCTCTATGCCACGCTGGAGAAGATGGACGAGACGCTGATCGAGGCTGCCGCCGATCTCGGCGCTCCCCGTTGGAAGGCGTTCTGGCTGGTGACGCTACCTCTCGCTATGCCAGGCATCATTGCGGGCGCGTTGTTGTGCTTCATTCCGATAGTTGGGGAATTCGTCATTCCCGACCTGCTCGGAGGCTCGCGCAGCATCATGATCGGACAAACGGTGTGGACCGAGTTCTTCCTCAACAAAGACTGGCCGGTGGCGTGCGCCGTTGCCGTGGTGCTGCTTGGCGTGCTGCTTGCGCCGATTCTCGTTTACCAACGCATGCAAACCCGCGACCTTGCCGGGAGCGCCTGATCATGCGCAAAGCGTCCTGGCTCAATGTGGTCTCGGTCGCGCTCGGCTTGGCCTTCTTGTATCTGCCGATCGTGATTCTTGTCATCTATTCCTTCAATGCGTCGCGGCTGGTCACCGTGTGGGCGGGCTGGTCGCTGCGCTGGTACGCCGAGCTCGCGAGCGATCGGGCCATGCTCGAAGCCGCCTGGGTCACGCTGCGGCTTGCGCTGTTCTCCGCCAGCGCTGCCACCGTGCTCGGAACGCTGGCGGCCGTGGCACTGGTGCGGTTTGGGCATTTCCGCGGCCGGCTGCTGCTGTCCGGGATGATTTATGCGCCGCTGGTCATGCCGGAGGTGATCATCGGACTTTCCCTGCTGCTGCTGTTCGTCGCCGCTGGCATCGATCGCGGCTTCTGGACCGTTGCGCTCGCGCACAGCACGCTGACTATGTGCTTCGTCACTGTGATCGTGCAGTCGCGGCTCCTCACCTTCGATGCGAGCCTTGAAGAGGCGGCGCTCGATCTGGGCTGTCCGCCGCTCAAAACGTTCTTCACCGTGACGCTGCCGCTCATCCTGCCGGCAATCGCATCGGGCTGGATGCTCGCTTTTACATTGTCGCTCGACGATCTCGTAATCGCGAGCTTCACAACCGGCCCCGGTGCGACGACGCTGCCAATTCGCATCTACTCGGAGGTCCGGCTTGGGGTAAAGCCGGAGATCAACGCGATCTGTACGCTGATGCTCGCGGTCGTGGCCGTGGCGGTGATTGCGGTGTCGCTGGTCATCAAGTTTCAGGAATCAGCACATCGGCCGGGGACCATCGCGGCCCGCATCTGAGCTGGGCTCAATTGCTGCGGGCGTCCGGCGGATGGAAATTAGCGTTGGC
>CATPCO010000494.1 GCA_955652925.1 uncultured Xanthobacteraceae bacterium
GCGGCGACGCCTCCGCGACCCTGCCCGCGCTGGTCGCCAAGTGGCACGGCAACGATAATCGCGTGCGGCTGCTGACAGCTAGCCTTACGGTGATCGCGCTCACCGGACTCATCACTGCCGAGGCGTTCGCAGCTGCCAGCCTGGTACAGCCGGTCATGACGGAAAGCGCACGCTCGGTACATCTCCTTGCCGGCGGCATAGTGGTGCTGGCGGTGCTGTACACGGTTTTGGCCGGCAACTCAGGCGTCATGCACTCAGTTCAGCTGCAAGCTGGCATGATTTATCTGGCCCTCTTCGGTTCGACGGCTCTGCTCTTGTATTTCCTCGTTTCCGACGTAAGCACGCTGCCTCCGCACGGCAGCTTTGCGGTCCTATTGATCGGCGCTGCCTGCGTCCTCATTCTGCTTTATCGGCGGTTCAAATTCGTCGACAACACGCCCATCAGGAAATCGAACGGGCGCTCCGGTGATGCAGACGATGGCGAGCATCCCTCATGGCTTTTCCGCCTGCTGCGCAGGTTGGAGAAGGCCATCGACACGTTTGTCTCCGTATTCGTGATTCTGGTCGTTGTGCTCGTCGCCATGGAGTTTTCCGCTTTCGGCGTCGCCGGCATGGCGCGGGATAGCATCGCGGCATTGCGGGCTGGGCCCGGCATTCCTGGTATGGCGCTGCTGACCATCGTCGCTGTGTCGTTGCTCTATCCCATTGTCGATGGTTCAACCTGGCAAAGGCTCGCGGCGCTCGCGAAGGATACAGGATCCCAGCCGGACCTGCGATCTGCGACCATAGCCAGAATCTTCAATTTGCTTGCCCCGGAGATCATGCTGCTGTTGCTACTGATGTGCGCTTTTGGCGCAGTTGCGGTCGTTGCAACCGAAACACCGGCCGATCGCGACGTGTTACAGACGTTCATTCGTCAGCTGACTTCGGAGGAAAGTCTCCCTGCCAGCCTAGCCATATCTCTTCTGGTTCTCGGCATACTCACTATGGCCCTCTCGGCAGCGAGCTCCATGCTCTCGGCAAGCCTGTGGGTTTTGCGATACGACCTGCTGCCGGCGCTCTGGCCGATGCTTTCGCCGGAACAAACAAGGCCAGCCGACGAAGCGATCGCAAGGCGACGCACCATTCTCGTCGGTTGCGGATTGTGTATTGGCGCAATCTTCCTGGTGGTTGTCGCCGATGCATTATTTGGAATGAGTTTTACGCCCAGCACCTTCTTTGCCGTATTATGTGCCTGTTTCTGCGCTCAACTCTCGTTTATCTCTTTAGTGTTAACGTCTCTCGGTCTGACAGGGAGGTGCATGGGAGCGGTAAGCGCTCCCTGGGCTCTTCTTATTATCGGCGTCGCTGCTGCCAGCGGGATCGCAGCCGTGATCGTCTTTCTGGCAACTGGAGCCGAGCCATGGCTCTGGGCCGCGGTTCCTGCCTGTCTGGGATCAGGGCTTATGCTCTTCGCCGTCGCTCGCTCTGCCGGGGGTAGCCCAGGATGAAGTGATCGTTTGCTGAGTCTCCTTTTGGCAAACGGCGGTCCTCGAGCGCTACTATTACGTCCGCCCCTGAATGAATTGCGGAAATAGACGGACTACCCGCTGACTGACGACAGTCAATTCGGTATCCTGCCAGTCCCTTCTCGCTTTGTGACATCTGATGCAACTCGATCAAATGAAAATGCGTGAGTTTATCGCCCTGCTCGGCACCGCTGCGGCGTGGCCGCTCGCCGCGCACGCACAGCAAGGCGAGCGGCGTACGACGGATCGGAATTTTGATGCCGTCCCCGCCGACAAATACCGAATTGCAGGCGCGCGTGCGCGCCTTCCGGGAGGAACTGCGAAAACGTGGTTGGGCAATTGGCATTAACGCCCAGTTCGATCAGCGCTGGACCAGCGACGACATGGATCTCATTCGCTCCGCGGCCACGAACCTTGTGGAACTCAATTCGGACGCAATTCTCGCCGTCGGTGGCCGCGTGATTCCGATCCTGATGGAGTTAACCCGCTCAATTCCGATTGTGACGCCGGGTGGTTCCGACCCCATCGCACGGGGTTACGCGGAAAGTCTCGCTCGCCCAGGCCGCAACGTGACTGGCTTTGCGACGATGGAGCTTTCGGTCATTAGTAAGATGCTGGAGACGCTCAAAGAGATACACCTAATGTGACGCACGTTTCTATGATTTATAATCCAGACAATCCCGTGGGGGTCCTTTTTGCCCGCTCGTTTGAATCCGCTGCTGGGCCGCTTGGTGTCGAGCCGATTATCGCACACATTCACGGGCTTGCGGACATCGAGCGCGCCAAGGCAGCGGCGGCGGCGCAGCCCAGTGGGGGCATTTTTGTCGCCTTGGATGTTACCATCCAAGCGTTCATGGAGCAGACCGTCGCAACGGTTGCTCAGCATCGCCTGCCGGCGGTCTATCCCGAGCGCGCCTTCGTGTTGAGCGGAGGGCTGGTTTACTACGGCACAGATCGCATTGAGCTCTATCGCGGTGCCGCTTCCTATGTGGATCGTATTTTACGCGGAGTGAAACCTGGCGATCTGCCCTTCCAGCTGCCAACCAAGTACGAATTGGTGATCAATTTACAGACCGCCAAAGCGCTGGGTTTAACCATTCCATCGAAGCTTTTATTTACCGCCGACGAGGTGATCGAGTAAGCGGCTAATGACCGCTTGTGGCACGAGTCGGGCGAACTGATCGGCACGGGAATAGGTCCGCTCTTCGAGCTTGAGCAGATGCCTCTGTCGCTCGCATAAATATAATTCGACGCAATTGACCGGTAGGCACCGCCGTTCGGCGATCCCTGATCTTCCCAAAAGAACCTATTGATCTTGCTCCCGAGCAGGCACTACTGTTTTCCGTGTGCTTCGGGCTTGTGGTGGCGCTCGGCTCATTGCCCGGAGGAGTGGCTTGGCTGTTTTACCAGCCCGGCAAGCAAAGGCTGCAGCCGATCAAATTACTACGTTTCGACACCTTCGCTAACCGCCCTTCGATTCAGGGACGGAGGGGAAGCTAGGATAACTAAGGCTATCTGCCAAGAGCTGCCGAGGACCTGATCACCGGCCTGTCCTTCAATCATCTGCTGGCCGACAAGGGCTTCGACTCCGATCGTTTTCGCGCGTGCATTGCAGAAGCTGGGGCAGCGGCCGTAATCCCATCGATCCCCGCCAGATCGCGAGCCCTGCCGTGCGACAAACACATCTACAAGGAACGCAATCTGATCGAGCGGTTCTTCAACAAGATCAAGCATTTTCGCCGCATCGCCACCGCTACGAGAAGACTGCGCTCTCGTTCGCATCCATGCTATTCCTCGTCGGGGCCGTGATCTGGCTCCGGTGAATGTCAACGCGACCTAGTCGTCTGCGCTCAAGCCGTCAGGCAGGCTGCCTACGTCGCGTCCGACGCAACGGTGCATCTACCTGCTCCAATTATGATGGTTGCGGTGCCTGCCTTCATGATCGTCCCCGCGAATGTTAAATTGCTACTTCCTCGA
>CATPCO010000495.1 GCA_955652925.1 uncultured Xanthobacteraceae bacterium
CGCAAGGCTCGCCTGGCGAGCGACGGCCGCATGATGGTCGCCTCGAGTGATGACTGGTTCACCCCGTCGCCCGTCGGCCTAGCGGCTCTCAGGTCCCTAGGGAACTCAAATTGTGGCGGTGTAAACCTGGCATCCATTGGAGCTCCTCCCTGTCTTCCACGCCCGGGTGCGCACTGCTTGTCCTCGCATCCAAATTCCGCCTCCAGCGCGTCCAACGTCGGCAGGAGGGCGGGCGATTCAACCTGTTCTTTCTGCATTGTTGCGATCCCCTACTGGAATTCGAAGTTGCTGGGGCCAATGGTGGATGGCTGGTTTGACGCCATCGCGACCGTACCGAAAAGAGAACGACGGATACGCCGAGTTCTGTCACGACCGTGATATTTAGGTCACAATAAATGGTAATTTGGTCTGGTGTCGTGCGCGCGACGGTAGCGCTCTGCCGTGTCTGCGCGTTTCAAGGCGACAGGTCAGGCGGCAGCACAATTAGGTCGTGCGTATCGGCGGACACGCATCGCGTTCGCATACGCTCCGTTCAATGCCTTTGCTTGTTCTTCTGCGAGGTGCAGCAACTCGGGGGCAAGTCCTCCTAATCGATCAGGATGGCATTGCTTTATTTTGTGCCGGTATTTGCGCACAATTTCGTCTTTGCTTGCACTCGGTGCGACGCCGAGCACGATCCACCAGTCCGACTGAAACGGTGTGGCCGCCCGGTTATGCTCTCGTCGTCGGTTTCTTTGCGCCTCGCGTTCTTTCTCTGCTTGCCGCCGCCTCTGCTCCGCTTCCCTTCGTTGTTGTTCGGCTTGGCGTAGACGCTCGGCCTGCTCGCTTTGTTGTCTCTGCGTCTCGCGCTCTTTCTCTACCTGGTATCGACGCTGTTCGGCTTCTCTTAATTGTTCTTGCGCTTGGCGTAGAGCGGTCTGCAGTGATTTCTGCGCCGCGCGCTCGTCCTCTTCCTCACGTTGACGCCGTTCAGCTTCTCTTAGTTCCTCCGCTTCCCGCAAATATCGGGCTTGCTGTTGTCTCTCCGCCTCGCGCTGCAGTTCTTCGCCTTGCCGCCGTATCGCCGTGGTACTTTCCCTCTGTATTCTCCTATCCTCGCTCCAACTTAAACTCCCAAGCACCAACGCCGTCAGATTTATCGCCACCCACGGTGCAAGCCAAATGGACGCAACGAGCGCGAACCCTAGGCCAGCGATATCGATGAGAACGAAAGCTGACACGATGGTCTGGCCGCCCAAACGGCGCAGTGTGCGTCGGAGCACGCCAGATTTAGTACTTGTCTCCGGGGCATACTGTCGCGCGCCCGACGGTGCGAAAGACCAGCACTGCTGATGGTTGACTTGCATTTGTCCCCCACGATCCAAAGGAATCTAAGCCCCGCCAATGGGCAAGATTAGGACAGTCAAGGGGCGAGAACGTGAGAGGGCCACTGCTGCGGAGCGAGCCGTCGTAACCCCGCAGAGACAGAAATTGCTCAGAAAATCAATGTCTGGGCGGCCTCACCACCGCGTGGTATGGGGGCATCATGTGCATTCGATGCGCAGCAGGTGCAGCTTACGCGCCAACTGCGACCACCCTTCCGTCGCACTCCTGGACGACGAAGTTGAGAAAGGAAGGGTAGGGGCGACGCGCGGCCAGCTTTGGTCGTCAGGCGGCGGCCACGCATGACTAGCGCTGAATCTGTTTCCACACATCTGCTGCTTATCTTGGGTGATATTCCCACACTGAGACCCGGGACCTACTTCGATTAGGCCATACGCATCAGGCTCTTGGACGGCGTTCCGGTAGTCAGCCCATCGCGTATGCGCCGTTGCAATATCGCGCTGCTGCCGGGTCTTGGTGCTGCAAGCGAGCAGCACGACTGTGTCGTCCCTACCCACCGTCCGTTGCCATCAGATTGGCGTCACGACTGAGCCGCCATTTTCCGTCGGGCTCTCTGCACAGAATGGTCAGCGTGTAGCCTGAGCGCCGCACGGGCTCGCCGTCGGGCCGGGTCATCGTGACCGTAACATAGCTCCGCAGATAGGCCCAGTCGCCCAGCACCTTGACCTCGCGGATGTCGCTTGTCCCTTGCATACGCACGTTCTCCATTCCTTGGGATAATGCGGCAAATGCTCGCTTGCCGAACGGTTCGCGACCAGGAACCATGAAGAGTGCATCATCGGTCATCAGGCGCAGCACAGTTTCCAGATCGCCACTCTGGCTTGCTGTCATCCAGGCTGTGATCAGATCACGAATGGCGCGTTCGTCGGAGGTCATGGACACGAGCCTCTATGGTTAGAGTTGTAGGAGATCGGAATAGGGGAGGCGGATCGTGGAGCGAAGGGCATGAGTTGATGCCTAGCATGTCACAGTGGGAAGTCGTCTGACCTGACCCACTCTCGCGTTTGGCAGAGATCAATTTGAAGGCTCGAATTTAGGAGGAGGTGCGCAGTGCGTCAGACCTGCGCATCGCCAGCCGCGCAGATGCCGGCCACGGCAAATTGCGCCGCGCTGCGTCCCGCGAGTCGGCCGAATGTTGCTCCCGACATGAGCCCCGTTCCGTTGGGCGAAATCGACGGTCTCGAGATTCGCCTGCGCCAGTGACGGCAGCACGGCGATGAGATCGTC
>CATPCO010000496.1 GCA_955652925.1 uncultured Xanthobacteraceae bacterium
GTGCCGGTCACCGCCTTGGCCTGGAATTCGCAGGGCACTCGGCTCGCGTTCGGCAGCGAGGACGGCGGCGCCGGGATTGTCAATCTCGGCTGAGCTTATTTCTTCGAGGCAGGCGCCGTGCGCGAGCCGGAGCGCGCGGCCGGCGATTGGCTTTGCAGCGCGCTATCGGGAAGCCGATTCCAGATCTGGCTCCGGCCAAACAGCGATATCCCGAGATAGCCGCGCATTTCGAGCTTCTGCCCGTCGGGACTGAGCTCCATCAATGCGCGGTAGACGCTGCCGTCGCGCGGATCTGTGACGGTGCCGCCTTCATAGTGGTTTCCAGTGCGCCGCATGCCCTTGATAAGCGTCAAGCCCATCACCGGCTTGCCGCGATCGGCGCCCTCGCACTTGTCGCAAACCGGGTTTTGGTCCTCGCCGGGCTTGAAGAAGATTTTGACAATGGTGCCATCGTAGACGCCGTTGCGCTCCGTGATTCGGAACCAGCTCTCCGCTTTCCCTGAACCCTCGTCGACCTGCTCCCACAGCCCGGCGGCCGTCGGTTCGGCCGCAGCAAAGCGGCCCATGGCCAATACGAGAAAGACGCTCGCAACGATCAGTCTTGCGGATATGGCTCGCATCACAACACCCTGCGGTTCATCGCGTGAATGCCGTCGTCGCGCATGTGTGCCGGTTTCACTCCCGTAAATGACCGTGAACTGTGGTGATTTCGTGTGGCGCGGGTTCCCGGGCGCAGTGCAGCATGCACCGGGATCGTAGCCCGGATTGAGCGAAGCGAAATCCGGGAGCGTCCCCCGCGTTTCGCTGCGCTCAACGCGGGCTACCACTGGGCGCGTCAAATCACGTACTGGCGCAGCGGCGGGTAGCCATTGAAGCCGACCGAGGAATAGGTCGTCGTGTATGCGCCGGTGGCCTCGATCAAGACCTTGTCGCCGATGGCAAGCGAGACCGGCAGCGGGTAAGGCAATTTCTCGTACAGCACATCGACCGAATCGCAGGTCGGTCCCGCGATAATGCATGGCGCCATTTCATCGCGGTCGCGTGGCGTGCGGATGGGATAGCGGATCGACTCGCCGATGGTTTCCGCGAGCCCGTGGAACTTGCCGATATCGAGATAGACCCAACGCAACTCGTCCTCCGGGGATCGCTTGGCGATCAGGACGACCTCGGCCTCAATGATGCCGGCATTGCCGACAAGCCCGCGGCCCGGCTCCACAATCGTCTCGGGGATGGCATTGCCGAAATGCCTGCGCAGCGCGCGGAAGATCGCGCGCCCATAGGTTTCGAGCTTCGGCGTCTTGCGCACGTAGCGGGCGGGAAAGCCGCCGCCGAGATTGACCATTGCGAGACTGATCCCGCGCTCGGCGCAGCTGCGGAAGATCGCAGCGGTCGAAGCGAGCGCGCGATCCCAAGCTTCGATGTTGTGCTGCTGGGAGCCGACGTGGAAGGAAATCCCATGCGGCACGAGGCCGCGCCGGTGCGCAAGCTCCAGAATGTCGGCGGCATAGTCCGGCTCGCAGCCGAATTTGCGCGACAGCGGCCATTCGGAGCCGGTGCCGTCACAATGGATACGGCAGATCACCCGCGCCCCGGGCGCACAACGCGCGACCTTCTCGACCTCGGCCTCGCAGTCGACCGCAAACAGCGTCACCCCAAGCCTGGCGACCGCAGCGATCTCGCACTCCTTCTTGATGGTGTTGCCGTAGGAGATGCGCTCAGGCGTGGCGCCGGCTGCGAGCACCGCCTCGGTCTCGCTGACCGAAGCGACGTCGAAGCACGAGCCGAGCTCCGCCAGGAGCTTGAGGATCTCCGGCGCCGGATTGGCCTTCACGGCATAGAACACCTTCGTGTCCGGGAGCGCCTTGGCGAAGGCGAGATAATTCTCCCGCACGACCTCGAGGTCGACCACGAGGCAGGGTCCGTCGTCTCTGCGTTGCTTGAGGAATTCGCGGATGCGTGCCGTCATCTCGACTGCTCTCCCCTATCCGAACTGGCGGCCCTGCCGCCCGGTGAACCTCCTGTGATGCACGCGGCCCGCAAGATGCGAGCCAAGCATCACTTCGATTGCTGCCTTGGTCCGGATGAGGGAGAATTTCCCGTTCCGCACGCCCGGCAAGAAGGACAAGCCTCTTCGGTGATCCGGCACTTGCGCCGGTGGTCCCAAAAAAGCCCGCTCCGTCGTTGCTTTAAGCCGCGTCCCCCGTGGAGAGCGGGGTGCGCCGGTTCGCCTCCGGCTGCCGATCGCATGAGCAAGGAAGTGAGCTCACTTCCTTAGGCGGCTGTCCGGCCTCTTGTCCGGATGCCCACCGATCGACACACGGCCACCGGCACGTGCGAAATTGGGCATTCACCAAATAAGAGAATTCGAAACGCCTCGCAAGTGATTTTCAAGTGATTTGCTTGCGGGACGATGAAATCTCCCCATCGATCGCCAGTCCGCTGCGTCACGGCTCAATCAACGAGAACGGACGAGATCGGTTCCAGGTGAGCGCGTAAGAAAGGTGCGCTGGCCGCGTCAGCCGCGCCTGGTAAAGGGCTCCACCCGGCGCGCATTGCGCACGAAGGCAATCATGACGGCGAGGCCGCAGAGAAAGAAAAGCCCCTGCATGATGTGCACGCCGTATTCGCCCAGATCGAACAGGTTGGCGACGGCCCATCCGCCCGCGAACGCGGCTCCAAAAACCTCGGCCCCAATCAGGATCGCCGCGCTGATGACAGTCAGCACGCTTGGCCACGCAATGCGCCGGTCCCCGGTCAGGGTGGGTCGATCATCCATTGATTGGTCCGATGTAGGTTGGGTCGAGTTCTTCACGAGACCCAACATTAACGCCATTGCCACAGCGAGTTGGGTCTCGCAAGCGCTCGACCCAAACTACGCCGCATGGCGGCTCGCGCCCGCTGCGAGCAGCCCCGCCTCGACCAATCCCGCGCGGATGCGCTCGATCTCCTCACGGCCCAGCTTGACCAAGGGGGGCCGCACGACGGCGCGTGACAGGCGGCCGAGCAGCACCAGTGCCTCCTTCATGCGGTTATGCATGTCAGCCCAGGGGTCGGCATAGAACACCCGCGCCAGCGGATAGATCCGATCATTCACCCGCCGGGCCTCGGCCAGATTGTTTTCCGTAACGGCACGGAAGAGCTGGGCTTGCAGGTCGGGAATGACGCTGCCGCTGCCGGATAGAAGGCCCTTGCAGCCGAGCACGAGAGAGCTCAACAGCCAGGCGCTGTGGGTGCTGAGCACGTTCACCGGCCGCGGCAGGCTCTGCAGCATGCGGATATGCATCTCGTGCTGCGGCACATTGCCGGCCCAATCCTTGATGGCTCGGATGGTCGGCACCTCTTCGCAAAGCCTCAACAGCGTGTCGCGCGGATAGCCCTGGCCCGCCGCCAACGGATACTGGAACACGATGATGGGCAGGTCGGTTGTGTCCGCGATGCGCTTGAAATGAGCAATCGCCATGGCCGGCGTCTGTCCCAGAGTGAATGGCGCGGGCGGGAAGACGAGAAGCGCCGAGGCACCGTGCTCGCTCGCCATGCGCGCGATGCGAGCGGCTTCGAGGCTGCCGTCCGCCCACACGCCATTGACGAGCGGCAGGCGCTCCCCGATCTCGTCTTGCGCCACATCGAGCACGCGGCACTGCTCTTCGAAGCTGCACGAGGCAACCTCGGTGGAATGCGCGTTGACCGTAATGGCCGACAATCCCTCGGTCGCGGCGACTTGCCGCAAATGGCTGCGAAAGCTGCGCTCATCAATGGAAAGATCTTCATTGAAGGGCAGCAACACGGCCGGAATGACGCCATGCGGCACATAGTGGGGATGTCGGGGCATGGTCTTGCTCCTCGGTCATCCGGCCCTCCGGGCCGGGCGCAGCAGTCATATATAGCAACGGCTCGCGGCAGACTAGGCGAGCGATTCCTAGACCGGACGGGCGGGTTCAGTGGTGCGAGCCAGCGGTTTATTGCTATTTTGATATCGCAGTCCCATTTGCCACGACCGAATGGCAATTCCTGTGAAATGTGATGGCAGCGTACATTCAAGCTCGCAATGTCAATGTGACCTTTCGGCCGCCCAACCGCGCGCCGGTTCGCGCGCTGGCGCGTTTTGATCTCGAGGTCGATGAAGGGGAATTCGTATCCATCGTCGGCCCCTCCGGATGCGGCAAGAGCACCTTTCTCAATGTCCTGCTTGGCTTGCTGCGGGCGGACTCGGGCGACCTGCTGGTGGACGGTCAGCGAATTTCGGGTCCCGGAACCGATCGCGCCATGGTGTTCCAGGAGTTCGGGCTCCTTCCATGGCGCACGGTGCAGAGCAACGTGGAGCTCGGGCTCGAGCTCAAACGCATGCCGCTCGAAAAACGGCACGCGATCTCGGGCGAGCTCATCGAAATGGTCGGGCTCTGCGGTTTCGAGGGACATTATCCCCATGAACTCTCCGGCGGGATGAAACAGCGCGTCGGGCTCGCGCGGGCGCTTGCCACCGATCCCGAGGTGCTGCTGATGGACGAGCCGTTCGCCGCCCTCGACGCCCAGACCCGCGACGTTATGCAGGTCGAGCTGCTGCGCATATGGCAGCAGGCGCGCAAGACGGTCCTGTTCGTCACCCACCAGATCGAGGAGGCGGTCTATCTTTCCGATCGGGTCGTGGTCATGACCCGGCGCCCCGGCTACACCAAGCAGGTTTTCGACATCCCGCTCTCCCGGCCGCGCGACTATGAAATGCGGGTGACGCCGCAATTCAACGATCTTAAGCTCGCAATCTGGCAGACGCTCAAGGACGAGATAACGGTGTAGACCGATGGCCGAGCAAGTTGCGCCCGCTTTCCTCGCTCGCAATCGCAATCTCCTGCTGGGATGCCTGTCGGTTGCGCTGTTTTTTGCGGCATGGCAGGCCGTCTTTCTATTTGTTCCATTCGACCCCCTGTTCATCAGCAAACCTAATCTGATTGCGCTCGCCTTGCTCGACCTGATCAGCAGCGGTGACTTGGCCCATGACCTCGCCGTGAGTGCGGTGCCCTTCTTCTATGGCTTCGCGGCGGCCGTTCTCGGCGGGGTACTTGTCGGAATGGCGATGGGATGGCGGCCACGCGTCGGCTACGCACTCGATCCGCTGATGACCATGTTTTATGCGAGCCCGCTCGTCGCACTCGCCCCGCTCGTCGTCATCTTCTTCGGCGTCGGGGTGGCGGGAAAGGCAATCCTGATTTTCCTCCTCTCGGTATTTCCCTTCATCTTCAATACGGCCGCCGGCGTGCGGTCGGTCGATCGGCTCCTGATCAACGTCGTGCGCTCCCTCGGCGGCACTGAGAAGGATCTTTATCTCAAGGTCCTCATCCCGAGCGTACTGCCCTACATCATCGCCGGAGCGCGCATCGCGATCGGACGCGCGCTTGTCGGCGTGCTGGTGGCGGAATTCTTTGCCGCCTCCGAAGGGATCGGATATGCCATCGCCCGTTTTGGCGATCTGTTTGCGCTCGACCGCATGTTTGCCTGCATTCTGGTCATCATGGCGATTGCGGTCGTGCTGACGGAGGGAATTCGCTGGGCCGAGCGCGCCGCGTTTCCCTGGCGGCTCGGACAATAGGCCGCAAAGCCATGGCGGATCTCGCAAGTCCCGCGCTGATCGAAGGCGGCGAGCTTTCGGCTGCGAAAAGCTGGCGAAACTTGGAGCCGGTGCTGCTTGGCAGCCTTACCATCGTGGTCCTGCTTTGCGCCTGGCAGCTCCTCCCGCAGCTCATCACGATTTCAGCCGGCACGCGCCTGTTCTTCACCACCCCAAGCCGGATCGCGATCACGCTATGGAACATGTTCGCGCAGGGAACGATCTGGCTGCCGCTCGGGGTGAGCGCCGCAGCATTCGGCGTCGGGCTCGTGCTGGCGATTGCGGCCGGACTGCCGCTCGGCATCCTGCTCGGGCGCTCGCGTACGCTCAATGCGATGCTCGACCCCTTCGTCACCGCCTTCAATGCCACGCCGCGGCTCGTCTTTCTGCCGCTGCTGCTGCTTTGGTTCGGGCTCGGGATGTGGTCGAAGGTCGTGATCGTATTTATCGGAGCGTTGTTTCCGATTCTGATCAACACCTATGAGGGGGTGCGCAACGCCGATCGCGTTCTCATCAACGTGGTGCGCTCGTTTGGCGCCGGTGAATGGGACATTGCGCGTCTCGTCGTGGTGCCCAACGCCATGCCTTATATCGTTGCAGGGCTGCGGCTGGCGATCGGCCGAGCCATCCTCGGCGTCGTGGTTGCGGAGTTCTTCGGCTCCGAGGAAGGGCTTGGTGTCGTGATGGTGCGAGCGGCGAGCAGCTATCACGTAGACGTTGTGTTTGCGGGACTGGTCGTGTTTGCGGCCCTCTCGCTGATCATGACCGCCGGTGTCAAGATGATCGAGAGCCGGCTGGGCCGTTGGCGCCCCGAGCGCGCATCAGCGGCCTAATCGAGTTTCGCTGAGATTGAGCGTGTAGGGTGCGCAAAGGGCGCCGTCTCAGCACCAATTAGGGCCACGTATTCCGTCGCGGCGCCCGTGCGCAATTCCGCTTTGCGGCCTCGGTTTGCGCGAAGGCTTGCATATGACAAGCGTCCCGCAAACGCCGGACGGGAAGCACATCGCGGTCCCGAAGCTTGTAGGGGCGGGTTTTAAACCCGCCCTTGTACCACAGGCTCGCTGCGAGAGAATTGCCGTCATCAACTGCTCGATCGAAGTTCGTACCGCTAAGCTCGGATCAACCTCACACACCGTGAATGCCGGACGAGGGCGGGTTTGCGGGGCACCCCAAAAAACGCATCCGCGTTTTTGGGGACCCGGTCCCGCCCCTACAAGAACCACCAGCGTACTTCATCGCAC
>CATPCO010000497.1 GCA_955652925.1 uncultured Xanthobacteraceae bacterium
AGGCGAACGGGTCCGATGCAGGCGCAGGAAGGAAGACGGCCTGAACGCCCCCCGCAGCGAGCGCAAGCAAGCCTGTCGCCGCGACGGTCAGGGGGCCATAGCCTTGAAACTCGGTCCCGCGCGCCATCTGGCTGCGGATCGCGGTGATATCGGCCAGTGCCTTGTCGAGATCGATCATGCTGCCACCCGAGCTTTGCATCGCAAAGTACACGCAACTGCAAAGGAGTCAAGCCTCTCTTCTTCCTGTGCCTGGCACCATAAGGTTCGCGGACGGTTAAATGTGCTGCGTCATAAACACCTCGACGTCATTCCGGGGCGCGCCGCGGTCAGGTCCCGGCAACCGGCCGGCGCTCGTGCTGCATTCGTGACATCAAAGGAGGAGGGCTGCGATTATGATGAGCAATTCTGCGAATCGCGCGGTTGTGCCCAAAGTTTGGCAGAGGCGAGCTCGGGTTCGTTCTGCAAAAATGAATGCATCGCCCCCCGATTTGGCCGACGCGCACGATGTTCCGGGTGCGTAGCGGGCTGCCCGCTCGGGTTCGTTTTGTCATTCCGCCTTTGGGCACGACTGCACCCGCGAGATACTCGCGACATTCTCACAGCAGCTGGCATCTCTGCCGTCAGGTTCCTTTCGCCACCCGAGGCGAAGCATTTCCGGGTTCGTTTGGTCAGGTGGGCGGCTGCGGGACCGTTCGAAGTCTTTGGGCTTGCCGTCAGGTTCGTTTCGTCAGCTGGGGCGTCAGGGCATGCTGCGGCAGCAGCCGCGGGCGCTCGGGTTCGTTCGGCAGAAGGGCTGATGGCCTGTTGAGATAGAGACGTCGCTGCGGGGCCGGATTCGTCCAGCGTCGGCGCCGCCCCGGTCCTGCCGACGAGTGTCGGGTTCGTTTCGTCTTTTGCTCGTTCCATCGCGGTCAACCGCCAGTCGATGAGCTCCCACATCGCTTTGTTGCGGCGCGCGACGGAGGGATACTCATAGCGGCGTTTCATCGCTTCCACGCGGGCAAGCGTATCGTGATGCACGAACGGACTTCTCGGCATGCTACAGATCAGCGTCCATGCCGCACGATTTGCCCGCTGCATATCAAGGTGTGCCGCCGCGATCCGCGTGGCGAGGGCCAACTCCGCGGCATCGGCATTCGCTCCGGCAATCGCGTGCGCGAATTGCGTGACCTGTCGGCGGAATGCGGGATCTGCGATGGCAGACACGGTCAGGCCATGGCGGCGGGCATTACGCGAGGAGCGCGCCTCGCCTTCCGGCGTTTTGGGTCCCCTGCTCTTGCGGCCGTTCTTGCGGCTCGCTTCCCGCTGAGCCGCGGTCCTTGGTTTGACTGGAGGTCTTGCGTCCAACGAAACCGTCTGAATTTCCATGCGTGGACCTCCCTTTTCCGAAAAGCTGACATGCCTCGGCATCGATTTGCGATCCGGAGCAAAAAACCCGGCGCGGTGTGCCGGCCGGGCTGACAAATCTGCGGTATGGCTTCCTTATACGCCGGTCACATATCGTAGTCAAGTAAAATCTTCGTAAAGTGACCGTGTCGGGTTCGTTTCGTAGTCAGGCCTGCCGCCGCCAATGGTCTCGTAGAATCTGCTTCGACCATTTCAATATTTGGAAACCCATCATCGATAAGGCTTCTGCTCGACCGTCACGGCGATGGCCGTTGTGTTTTTCGGCGCCCTCGCAGCCGCTAATCTTGCGATGACCGTGCTGCAATCAAGACTACGGAAGGCCGAGCGATGAATCTCATGCAGCACGTGCACCCGGGCCACCGGGCATTGGGCAGGATGACAGGCCTGATCCTGCTCGCTAGCGGCGCCGTTTCGATCCTGTCGGGAGCGACCGGTCACAATTTTGCGAGCCGCCTCTACACCGGCGGCTGGCTGAGCCTCAATGATGCAGTGCCGGGAATCGTGCTTCTGGCCGTTGGTCTATTCTTGCTGCGCGTATCCGGTGGCAGCCCTCTTTGGGACCAGGTGAGCGCAATACGCCACTGGGGCAGCCGCCAATGGATCAGCGTGGGCATGGTCACGACCGGATATGTTGCCTGGCTCGCCCTGGAGCTGGTCGATAAACTCGTGGCATCGCCCCGGTGGCTGCACTACGGGCTCTCCAGTGTGACGACAATGATAATGCTTGCCGGCCTCCTGCTGTGGCCGACCGCACAGGATCAGTCCGCCTCGCTTTGGGAGGAGGTGCGAGCGGTGCGTCATTGGGGCCGCCGCCAATGGATCAGCGTCGGCCTGTTTGCGGCCGCGCTTGCTGCTGCGGTCGCGCTGCTTTCCGTCGACCCCCAACTGTCATTACCGTGGTGGATCCACTTCGCGGTCCTGGGTCCAGCGGCACTGCTCACGATCGCCGGCCTTGAGCTGTGGCGCAACGGACAGGATCGCTGAAGAGGAGCAATATCCTAACCCAAAGTGGTGCGCTGCAAATCTGCAGGCGGAATGCAAATGAGGCAAAAAACGTCGCAGGGCGGCTCAGTCTCAGACCCCGACACCGACACTTGACCTCGGCGCATAAATTGGCGAAGCACATCACGCCAATACTGGTCACCTCGGCATCGATCACCGCGCGTAGAACGTCTTCTGTTGATCAGGCTTGCGCTTTCCACTCCTGTGCCCGGCCGGTAGCCCAAAAGGATGCCATCGCTTCGACACGCACTCACTGTGACCAACGAAAGCGACCCGGTGCGGGGGGTTCTCTGAGGTGCTTCATGTTCGAGAAAGCAGAAATCGATACGGAATTGCATGCTCGCCTCAAAGCCGCGGGGTTCAATCCGCTTGACCCGCAGGTGCAGGCTATCAACGCAGTCGTGAGTGTGTACTACGCCGAAAAGACCTCGAAGGTTCTGCAGCAGGTTCAAGAAGTTCTCAATCGCCTGACCTAGCCGGGTTTCGAAACTCCGAGTAGACCACCGACATTTGAGCTGCGGCGTTGCGGCTGATCTATCGCGCTGTTGATTGCGCCCGCGCTCGCCAATGGAGGAAGCGGCCTAACTTGCGCCTACGCGCCGGGTGAGTCTAGCGAGCCCGTGGGCGAAGCCCCGCCAATGTGCACGGCAATCGCATATTTGGTTCTTGTAGGGGCGGGTTTTAAACCCGCCCTCGTTCGGCATTCACGGTGTGTGAGGTTGATCCGAGCTGAGCCCTACGAACCTCGATTGCGCAGCTGATGACGGCCATTCTCTCGCAGCGAGTCTGTGGCACAAGGGCGGGTTTAAAACCCGCCCCTACAAAGCTTCGCGACGGCGATATGTCTGGGCTTGCCAGCCCGGTTCGCAAGCAGGTGGACGACCAATACTGGAGTCGTCCATGCTTCTCCGACCGATTATCTTGATTCGTGTAGACCCCATCAATGAACACTTCCTACCTTGCGAAGCTCAACCCGGAGCAACGGCGTGCCGTAGAGCATGGTGGCCCGACCTATGCTGAAGCTGGCCCGCTCTTAATCATTGCTGGCGCAGGCTCTGGCAAGACGAATACCCTTGCACATCGTGTGGCTCACCTCGTCGCGAATGGAATGGATCCGCGACGCCTCATGCTGCTGACCTTCTCGCGTCGTGCCGCGATGGAGATGACGAGACGTGTCGAGCGCATTGCCGCGAATTACATTGGATCAAACGCCAGCGTCATGACGGAGGCACTCACTTGGTCCGGTACATTTCACGCCATCGGTGCGAGGCTGTTGCGGGAATATGCGGCGCAGATCGGCCTGGACCGATCGTTCACCATTCATGATCGTGGAGATTCTGCCGATCTCCTGAACCTTGTTCGGCACGAGCTGGGTTTCTCGAAAACAGAAAAGCGTTTTCCCACGAAAGCAACGTGCCTCGCTATTTATTCTCGCGCAGTGAATGCTCATCTCTCCCTAGAGGATGTGCTCGGTTCAGTCTTTCCGTGGTGCGCGACATGGCACGACGAATTGCGACGGCTCTTTTCATCCTATGTGGCGGCCAAGCAGCATCAGCATGTCCTCGACTACGACGACCTTTTGCTCTATTGGGCAGAAATGATGGGAGAGCCTTCCATCGCGGTTGATGTCGCGAGCCGCTTCGATCATGTGCTGGTGGACGAGTATCAGGATACTAATCGCCTTCAGGCCTCCATCCTTCTGGCGCTCAAGCCGAAAGGCACGGGCCTCACAGTCGTCGGCGATGACGCGCAATCGATCTATTCATTTCGGGCCGCGACGGTTCGCAACATTCTGGATTTTCCGGATCACTTTAGTCCGCGCGCAGAAATCGCCACGCTAGAGCGCAATTACCGATCGACACAGCCGATTCTCGCGGCCGCAAACGCCATTATCAATCTTGCTGAGGAACGCTTCACAAAGAACCTGTGGTCGGATCGTGCCTCGGCCGAGCTGCCACAGCTTGTGAGTGTGCGCGACGAAACTGATCAGGCTCGATACGTCGCGGCAAAAGCTTTGGAGTATCGCGAAGTAGGCATACCTCTTAAGATGCAGGCTGTGCTGTTCCGTGCGTCGCATCATAGTGCTCAGGTCGAGATTGAGCTAATTCACCGCAACATTCCATTCGTGAAGTTTGGGGGGCTGAAATTTCTCGAAGCGGCACACATCAAGGATGTTCTGGCTTTTCTGCGGTGGGCGGAAAACCCGCGGGATCGGGTCGCCGGCTTTCGCGTCATCCAACTCTTGCCGGGAGCGGGTCCGGTTACGGCAGCGCGTCTGCTCGAGCGCGTCGTCGAGGTTACCGATGGTCTGCAAGCGGTCCGCGCCTTTGTACCTCCGCCAGCGACCGCCGAGTCATGGCCCGCCTTTGTCGATGCGATTCGTGTTTTGCAAACGAAAGTCGCTGGATGGCCCGCTGAAATCGAGTACGTGTGTCGCTGGTATGAACCACATCTTGAGCGTCAGTACGAAGACGCCATCGTGCGGCAATCCGATCTTGCGCAACTTGTGCGGATAGCATCGACATATTCAACGCGCGAGCGCTTTTTGACCGAACTAACTCTCGATCCTCCGGATGCGACAACCGATGAGGCCGGCATGCCGCTCTTGGATGAGGATTACTTAGTCCTGTCGACTATCCACTCCGCCAAAGGACAGGAATGGAGGTCAGTGTCTATCTTAAATGTGATCGACGGTTGCATACCTTCCGACCTCAGTACGGGCAGCAGCGCTGAGATCGAGGAAGAGCGGCGATTACTCTATGTTGCGATGACGCGCGCGAAGGATCATTTGCACCTTCTTCTGCCACAACGTTTTTTCGCCCACCAGCAGAGAGCGAACAGAGACCGACATATGTATGCGGCACGTACCCGGTTCATTCCAGATTCGATTCTCAAGTACTTCGATAGCTGCGCATGGCCCAGGGTCACACAGACCGATATATCGGGCAAGTCAGAACGCGATCCGGTCAATATCGGCGCGCAACTACGCCGAATGTGGAGCTGAGAAGTTACTTGTTGGTCAGGCGAATGCCGGAGCGGCGGCCCAGTCCCGCACAGTCCTCGTCGGTCTTGCGGCCAATCGCGCGGATGCCATGGGCGGCAAGCTCCTCATCGCGCTCCTCGGTATCGCCGGTCACACCGACGGCGCCGATCACCTCGCCTGCCTCATCGCGTATCTGCATTCCCCCACCCTCGGGAAAGATCTGATCGCTGCTCGCGCTGATGAGATAGCGCATGAAGATCGGCTTTTCCTCCGCTCGCACCTTCACGAGCTTCGACGAGCGGCCCATGGCGAGCGCGGCATAGGCTTTGCCATACGCCATTTCGAATCGGATCATGGAGCTGCCGTCCTCTTTCTTGAACGCCTTCACCTTGCAGCCGGGCTCGACCACAATGACCGCCAGCGGGCGACAGTCGAGCGCCGCGCCACGCGCGAGGATGGCATCAATGAGTCGGTCGGCCTGGTCGAGCGTAATAGCGGTCATCGGGCATCTCCGTTTCTGCGGGCGTTTGCTCTTTACCATTGGTTGGCGCTAAGCACCGAACCTGCTGCGGGTAAAGCGGGTCGCGATGAAATGGCATCAGCTCGTAGGGTGGGCAAAGGCGCGCGCGCAAGATGATTTTGCATTGTGGATAGAAGCTCGACCGCGCGCGCCGTGCCCACGCGGCCGTCCGG
>CATPCO010000498.1 GCA_955652925.1 uncultured Xanthobacteraceae bacterium
ATTCCACGCAGCGGCGCTCAAGCATGTGCCGCTCCTGGAGCGGGACTGGGGCGAAGCGGTCAAGACCAACGTCTTCGGCTCGGTCAACGTGGCTGATGCCGCGGTCACAGCCGGCGCCACCGCCATGGTGGTGATCTCGACTGACAAAGCGATCGAGCCGGTGTCCGTGCTCGGCGCTTCCAAGCGCCTGGCGGAGATGTATTGCCAGGCGCTCGACAATGACTTCGCGCGCCGAAGCGATGGAGGCAAGCGCGCCATGCGGTTGATCGCGGTCCGCTTCGGCAACGTGCTCGCCTCCAACGGTTCGGTGGTGCCCAAGTTCAAGGCGCAGATCGAAGCCGGTGGTCCGCTCACGGTGACGCATCCGGATATGGTGCGCTACTTCATGACCATCCGCGAGGCCTGCGATCTCGTGGTCACCGCTGCGAGCCATGCGCTGAACCCGGGGCAGGCGCGGGTTGCCGTCTACGTGCTCAACATGGGCCAGCCGGTAAAGATCGTCGATCTTGCCGAGCGCATGATCCGCCTTTCGGGCCTCGAGCCCGGGCGCGACATCGACATCACGTTCACCGGGATTCGGCCGGGCGAACGCCTGCAGGAAATCCTGTTCGCGCGCGAGGAGCCGAGCGCGCCGATTGGAATCGAAGGTATTGTGGCGGCGAAGCCCGTCAGTCCTCCTCTTGAAGCCATGCGCGGATGGCTCGCCGCGCTCGAACAGGGTTTGGCGCGGGAGGATCGTTCGGTGATCTATGGCGTGCTGCGCGACGCGGTGCCCGACTTCGGCGGACAAGCAGCGTAAGCCGTTATTCGCCCGCGCGAGGGGACGCTCAGTTTCACTGCTTTCGTTTGATGCGGGCAAAGGACGCGAGCAGCGCCGTAACAAGAACGGCAGCGGCGCAAAGTGTCAACAAAGAAACAAGTACGCGGCCGGTGAGGATGGATATGAGCGCGAGCGTGGTCAATGCGACATTGGCCAGGAACACGCGCGCCACGATTTCGGGAACGCTAAGGCCATTATCCGTGGCACGCTGATAAAAATGCGTGCGATGTGACTGCCAGAACGGTTCGCGCCTCAGGAGGCGGCGCAGGAGCGTGATCGTGGCATCGGCAAGATAGTAGAGCGGAAGAATGACGGCTGCCACTCTGTGGCCCACGACCGCGAGCTGCATCAGCAGCCAGCCCAGCAGGAGCCCGATCGGAAGGCTTCCCGCATCGCCGAGAAAAAGGCCAGCGACCGGCTTGTTAAACGGGGCAAAGCCGAGCATCGCGCCAAAGAGGGTTGCGGCGATCACCGCTGCAGTGAAATCGACGGTGCCCAGGATACCAAGGAGGATCATCGCTCCGGTCACCGGCACGGCTTCCGCCACAGTCATCCAGTCGATGCCATCCATGAAATTGGTGAGGTTGACGAACCAGACCCCCGCAATCAGCAGGCAAGCCCGATCCATCCACCAGGGCAGTTGCGGAAGCACCTGCATGTCATTGGGTAGTGCGATCACGACCGCGCCGACCGCGATGCACTGCGCGATCAGCCTCACCGTGGGCGGCAAGGAATGCATATCGTCGATCGCGCCAACGATGGTGAGCAGGATCGCGGCTCCGCTTATGATGAGAAAATGCTCGGTTTGCCGATGGGCAGAGTCGGGCCAAAAGAGGATGGCCGCCCACGCCACCGCCAATGTGGCGAGCACGACCGCAATGCCGCCGCCTTGCGCGACCGGCGCATAATGGGACGAACGTGCATTCGGCCGCGCAATGGCGTAACGCAGGAGCCAAGGCCGGATCAGCACAATCAGCCCGACGCCGAGAAAGAACGCGAGCAGCCCTGCTGGTGCAAGCACCAGCAGGCGCCCAACGGCTTGTTCACTCATTGCTTTGCTGCTTCGAGCCGCATCGTCGCTTGGAGTCCCGCGGATCTCACGAATGTCCCGCTAGTGTGGTCCGGATGATGTCAGCAAAGACTTCCCCATAGACTCGATTTCCCTCGACATTGAGGTGACCACTCCCGATACCGGCGCCGAAGCCGCGCAGCCGTGCCATTTCGGAAGGACCTGTTTTCGCGAGGACGCGCGCGTCGAGATCGACGAATTGCAGGCCGGCAGCCTCGATCTTTGCCCGCATTGCCTCCACCAGGGCTGCCCGCTTGGCCGCAAGCGAGGGACATCGCGCCTCGATGCCCGATGTCGCGATGATGATCGGGAATCCTTGGGAAAGCCGGATGGCTGCGAGGTCGCGCAGGAACGCGCGCAAGAGAGCTTCGAATTGCGTCGGCTTGCCGTCGCGCCACAACGCGAGCTGATCGTCCAGAAGTGTCGGTGCACAGCTTAAGGACGGCTCCCTTCTCTGCGCGGGTGCCGCTGCTGCCTGGTCGGACCACTCGGCTAATAGCCCGCTATTCTTGCGCGCATTGATGATGCGCGCCACCTGGCTGTGATCGAGCAACCAGTAATAAACGCGGCCTGCGAGCGAGGTGCGAAACCGGTAGCCGCGGGTATCACGGAAGCCATAGGACAGCCGGAACTCGCCGCGCGCATCGCGCCGATAACCCGTGAATTCGGAATCGTCCATCGCAGTCGGCAAGAGCAGAGTCTCAACCGAGAGCATGATCACGGCCAGGTCGGGGGTGAGGCGGCGGCCTTCCGATTGCAGGCGGGCCACGTCGACCGCCGGTCTTGCGCCGGCAAGGCCCAGATTGACGACCTCGGTGCCGGGACGCTCGCGGGACAAGATTCCCTCCGCCACGGCCACGGCCGTCTCAGATTGGTCGACCTGCAATGCCTCGACGAAGGACTCACCGACAACCACGGCACGCGCACCGTCATGATTGAGATTGCGATTGCGATCGCGCAGTCCAAGGTTCGACGTTGTGACCAGCGAACGATGTTCGGTGAGCCACAACCCGGAGACGTTGGCGCGGTGCCGATAGCCGGTGTCGGGATCGGGACCGTAAAGCGCAACCGGCGGAACGGGCAATATCCAGCGCAGCGGCGTTGCATCGATGAAGGCGAACAGCAGCTCAACCGCCGCGGTTGCGACAGCAACTCCTGCCAGTAATTTCAGCGTTCCCAGGCAAAGCTTCCGCAACATCGATCAGAACCGGAAGTAGATAAACGGATTGTCCTGCACTTTGGGCAGGAGCAGCAGCCATAGCGCAGCTGCGGCAAAAAGCACGCGCAGGAAAGTGCCGTCGAACCCGTGGATGAGCACGAGGGCTCGTCAAGTGAATAGCTGGGCCTCCAGCCAATGCATTGCGAGCAGGGCGAGACAGCCGGCGGCAATCAGGAGCTCGGTCATGCCATCCGTGGGTATGTGCCAGCCGTCCACGGCCTGTTCCGCGGGCCCCACCAATGTGTCGCGAAAGGAAAACATGGTGCCCAGATAGTGGAATGCATATCCCACATTTGGCGAGCGAAAGAAAACGGACGCGATGACGCAAAACGCGAAGGTTGCCGCCCAGCCTGTCCAGACCGGAGGCGGCCGGAAATGTCGGGACCATAGGGTCGCAAAGACCATCGCAGCCCCCTGCAGTGCGCCCCAGATCACGAAGGTGAAATTGGCGCCATGCCACAGTCCGCAAAGCGCCATGGTCGCAGTGATCGCGAGGAAGTGCTGCGCGACCCGATGGCGCTGGGTTGTGAGCCTCATGTCGGCCAAAGGAATGAACACGTAGTCGCGCAGGTAGCTTGCAAGCGTGATGTGCCAGCGCTGCCAAAACTGCGCGATGCTCGAAGCCAGCAAGGGCGTAGCGAAATTGCGCGGAAGCCGTATGCCGAAAAGATAGGCGGAACCGATGGCGATGTCTGAATATCCGGAAAAGTCGAAATAGATTTGAAACATGAAGAGCCATGCTCCGAGCCAGGCGGCGGCGAAGCCCGCAGGACCATTGCGGAAGATGGCATCGACGGTCGGAGCGATCGAGTCGGCGAACAAGACTTTCTTGACGAGGCCAAGCAGGCACAATCCCAGTCCCAGTCCGATCAGGCGCGAGCGAATTGCGAGCTTGCCGTCAAACAGCCGATGCACCTGCGGCCCGAATTGCCGCCAGCGCGTGATCGGCCCTGCGACCAGCTGGCTGAAGAAGAGCTTGAACAGGGCAAAGCGGGGAAGCGATCGGAAGGGCTGCGCCTTTCCGTGCGCAATGTCGATCAGGAATGCGGAGAGCTGAAAGACATAGAACGAGATGCCCAGCGGAATGACAATGTCGTGCGTGAACACGTCGAAGCCGACCGCTGTCGTCAGAAATACCCGATATTTGAAATAGGCAAGACAGCCGAAGTCGATGAGCAGAGCAGGGTAGAGCCAGCGCCGGTCGCGCTGGATCGGAAACTGGAACGCATAGTTGGAGAGGATGATGACAGCCGCGAGCACGCTGTCGCGCAGTCCGGCGGCAGCATAGAACAGGATGCTGGCGGCCAGCAGGATCCATCCCCGCCACGGCACCAGCAGGAATGCAAGCCAGACCAGTGCCAGAAAAAATGCGAAATAGAGGGTATCGTATCTCACGACAGCATTTTGTTTGATGATCGTACGCGCGCAGAGGCAACCGCCGCTGGCTTCTGCGTCTCGCCATCACCGATGTCAGCCCCCCGGTTTGCATACCCAAGGTTTGACGCCCACCAGCACCACGTCATAACCTTCAGCGGCGAAATGCACAATTATCGGGAGAACCAGCGGGAACCCGGCGCCGCCGGGCGCTGCGAGCGGTTTCGATGGCCTAGCGCGGCTCGCAGCAATCGGACAGCCAAGAACTGCGGCGTCCTTGCAATTAACCGCAAAAAATTGCATTGAATGCAGCGCCGTTGTCCCAGGGACCGTGTCAGTCGGCGGTCTCATTTTGCATGCGGCACCCACGTCCATTGAGACGAGTTCCTGCTTGAAATCGAAGCCGACCGAGTCCGAGATCATTGATTGGTGCGTGGCGTATCTTGCCAAAAGCTTGAATCTGGCGCCCGAACGTATCGATCCGCAGGCGAAATTTTCCCGACTGGGCATGGATTCAGCAGCGTCCGTGTTTCTCGTTTCTGACCTTGAGGACTGGCTGGGGCTCGATCTGAGCGTCGAGATGTTATTCGAGCATCAAACACCGGCTGCACTGGCCCGCTATCTGGCGGCGCGTTGCGCAGAGCATCAGAGTGTGACCGGCTGATCGATTCGCATGCTCGACAAACGCCAGCCGGCTTTTAACTCTCTTGTTGATCTGATCACTCGCCGCGCAGTCGAGCAGCATGACGAGCGCGGCTACGTGTTCCTGTCGGACAAGGGAGACGAAGAGGCGGCGTTGACCTTCGGTGAGCTCCACCGGCGCGCCATGGCCGTAGCTGCGCACTTGCGCGAAAACGGCAGTCCCGGAGAGCGGGCGCTGCTCCTGTTCGGACCAGGACTCGATTTCATCATCGCGTATTTCGGTTGCGTCCTGGCGGGCGTGATCGCGGTCCCGATGATGCTGCCGCGGCGCAACAGCTCGCTCGGTTCGAGCGCGAGCATTGTTGCGAACGCAAGCCCCCGTTTTCTCATGACAAATGAGCGGGTGCAGAGCACGCGGCCGGATGTGATCGAGCGCTTCAGTGCGCCGCAGCGCCACTGGATCATCACTGAGCAGATCGAGGCCACGAACGCGGCGCGCCTGCCGATCCTGCGTCCTGATGATATCGCCTTCCTGCAATATACCTCGGGTTCGACTTCGGATCCGAAGGGGGTGATGGTCACACACAGGAACCTGATCGAAAACCTGGAAATGATGCGGCACGCCCTGGGCAATACCAGGCAGTCGATC
>CATPCO010000499.1 GCA_955652925.1 uncultured Xanthobacteraceae bacterium
CTCCGCCGGGTCGAACCTGCGCAGGTAAGCGCGGTGAACCAAGGTCCCGTCCGGGCGCAACGTCCCGGAATAGACCGCCACGCCGGCTGCAACATCGGACCCCCCCTGCCCGGGCGCTCCCAAAACGATAGGCTGCGCTCCCGCAAGGAATGTCTGGGCGGCTTCAATCGAAGGGAATGCGTGTTGGTCGCCCTGCTGCACAGCGGCAATCGCAGCCGTTGCATAGGCGCGCAGGAGCTTCGGCCAAGCGGCGCGGAAGAGTCCGTTGGACTCGTAGATCTCGGCCGCCTCAATCCGGCCGTTGATTGCGAACACCGCGCCGACAATATCACCGGGGAGATCGCCCGATTGCGCGAAGGCATCGCCGTGCTCCTCCTGAGCCCGCGTGAGCGCCTCGTTGCGCAACGCCAGCGGCAGCCCGGTCGTGGAGGGAGAACGCCGTGCTTCCAACAGGGTGCGTGCACGTCCGTTCGTTCCGCCTTCTCCATCCCGCTCGATGCCCGCCGCAGGCTCCAGCGCCTGCCCGAGCGCATCAGAGAGTGCGGCGCGCAGACCATCGATGCTCCACCACACTCCGAGCTGGCGTACGTATCTGACCGGCTTCGATTCCGCCGAGCCTCCCAACATGCTCAAGCGCGCCATGCGGGAGGGCAGAAGGGCCCCGGATGCCGTGAAAGTCGAGGAATCCTGGCCGGGACGCGCGGTTGACCGGAACGGATCGACACAGAACACTTCGAGCGGCACCCGCCCGGAGCCGGGGGGCACGATCAGGCCGCTCGCGATCACCTGGTCTTGCAGACCGCCGGTGAGCAGGTCACCCGACTGGATGAACAGATCACGGTTGGAGAGGTTTTCAACTGCGGGCGGCCCGTTCGGGACATCGTAGACCTTGGCGGCGCCAGTCGATACCGCTTGACCGAGCGTCATCGGAACTGGCCCGCCCGCCGACGCGCCGCGCACGAAATAAATACCGAGATTGTCCCGCACCACCGGGCCGGCAAGCCGGTACGGTGTCACACTATCGGCAACGGCGAGACCTTGGGCTTTTGCCGCGCCGCTGCCGGTGAAGACGCAAACCGTCAGGGCAGCCGCGGCAATCAGTACGGGGGAGGCGAGGGTGTCAAATCGCATGGCAATGTCTCTCGTACATTTGCCCCCACCGCAGCCGGTTAATATCAGATTTTTGGCTTCGGTAAGGAGACTCCGGGGCGGATATTTGGCTCCGTCATTTTTCTTTGCGTCTGGTCCGGCGTTTTCGGGAAAAAATCTAGGCAATCCCGGTCTCGACAAGCGGATCTTTACCGAGGACGAGTTGCGCCGCTCGGAACAACAAAGGCGAGGAAAGCGCGAGGGGCGCGCGGGGGGCACGGCCGCCTAGGCAACCGCCCGGCCTGCGACGTAAACGGCGACGATGTTGCGGCGCGAGGCGCCATATAGAATTTTGGCAAGGACATCCTCGATCGTATCAATCTCGTCGAAGATGCGGATGCTGCCTTCGTGGGCCTGCGTGTCTACGATCATGGCGTCGAATGCATTGCCGGGCATAAACCGGCCGGTCCGCAGGCCAAGCGCATCGGCGCCCCCCGCTGTTGCAATGAAAAATGCGGTGCGCCAGTCGATCCGCGCATCCTTGCGCCCGCGCCGTTGCGGCGGCAGATCGGGATCGACCCCCTCCTCGAGCAAACGCGAACTGGCAATGCACATGCGCAGCGTATCGAACAACGAAACGCTGGGTCCGGCGGAAATGTCGGTTCCCAACCCCACGCGCAACCCTTTTGCGAGCGCGGCCCGCAATGGAAATACGGCGTTGCTGAAATAGACGTTCGATAAGGGACAGTGGGCGATAGCGCTGCCGCGGCTCTTCACCAAATCCATGTCTCGCGGGGACAATAGCGAGGCGTGCGCAAGAATCGTGCGTTCCGACATCAGGCCAAACCAGTCAAGGCTTTCAGCATCGGAACGACCGTAACGTTCGAGCGCGTAACGATGCTGCCAATCGCTCTCGGAGCAGTGGGTTTGGAAATGACAGCCTTGCGCGCGACCCATGGCCGCGAGACCTTGTAGCGTCGCCTCGGTACAGCTCGGAATGAAGCGAGGCGTCACCACGGGATGCACGAGACCATCGCCGTTGCGGCTTTTTACATATTCGATGAGCGCCTGCGTCCCCGCGAGAGCGGCCTCACTGGATGAGTCGCGATAGTATTCCGGACACGTGTGCGGGTTATCCATGGCAACCTTGCCGACGAAGGCGCGTAGACCTCCTTCAAGACAAGCGTCGACCAGGACCCGATTGGCTGCCTGATGAATCGTGCCATACATGACGGCGGTGGTCGTTCCGTTTGCCGCCAGGTCCGACACGAGGGCGTGATAAGCCTTATGGGCGAAGGCGACATCAGCGTAGCGGGCCTCAAGCGGGAAGGTGTAGCGCGCGAGCCATTCCTCGAGCGGGCAATCGAGCGCCTTGCCAAGCTGCGGATATTGCGGGGCATGAATGTGGAGATCGACAAATCCCGGCAGGACATAGCTTCCTGACGGCACGGTCTCGAGTGTGCCGGCAGCAGCAGCTGCGGCATGCATTCGCCGATAGGCGGGACTGTCCCGGCGCTCCACCGCCGAAATCGTGCCTCGCTCATCAACCGTGATCAGCGCGGCTTCGAGAACCTCGACGTTCCCGAGCGACGGCGCATGGAAGAAGGTGCCTGCGATCACGCGTCCACGCGCCGTTTTCATCAAGTTCTCGCCAAATCTCGAGGTCTGTTGCTCTGAATCATTTCGTCTTCGGCGCGGATTGACGAGTGGACGCCGCATCCCTAATTTCCGCCCAATTCCTTGCGAGGATCAATCTGCGCGGCGGCGCGTTGAAGGGAAAATAGCAAATGAAAGTCCGCAACTCCTTGAAATCCCTGCGCGGCAGGCATCGCGCCAATCGTCTGGTCCGCCGCAAAGGGCGCGTCTACGTCATTAACAAAGTCCAGCGCCGCTTCAAGGCGCGCCAGGGATAGGCTTTCACAATGCGCCGAGCCCCGCCATGCGCGTTGCTGATGATTGCGGGCTTGTGGGCAGCACCGACGCTCGCGCAGACGCTCGGTCCCGAGCCGCCCAAGCCCATCGAGCCGCCGAGCGCGTTGCCGCGGGCTTTGCACGGCGACAGGACCAAAAACCTCGATCGGCTGTTTGAGGCGCTCAAAATCGCGCCTGACGACGAAAGTGCCAAATACGTCGAAAATCGCATCTGGGCCATCTGGCTTGCCTCGCCGAGCGATACTGCCAATCTGTTGATGGGACGTGTGAAGGCCGCCGTCGATGGCCAGGATTATGATCTCGCGATCAAGCTTCTCAACGCGGTCATCGACATCAAGCCGGATTTCGTAGAAGCCTGGAACCGCCGCGCTACCGTTTATTATGCCAAGAAAGATTTCGGTCGGGCGCTCGCTGATATCCACCATGTACTCGCACAAGAACCGCGCCATTTCGGCGCGCTCTCGGGATTGGGCATCATCTTGGAGGAAATGGGGGATGATAAGGACGCGCTCGAAGTATTTCGACGTGCGCTTGCGATCCATCCGCACCTGGAGCGCATCCCCGATCTCGTGAAGAAGCTCTCCGACAAGGTCGATGGCCGCGATATCTGAGCCCCAGATATCAGTAATCAGTGATCAGTCATCAGAGGTAGCGCTTCTGATTACTGATTACTGACCACTGATTCCTGATCGCGCACAAACGCAATTCTGAGCATGTTGGTCGCGCCTGGCGTGCCCAGCGGCACTCCGGCTACGATGATTACCCGTTGTCCGAGCTGGGCGAAGGCATCCCTCGAAGCGAGACGGCACGCGCGGTTGACCATGTCGTCGAGGTCGCGCGCGTCTTCCGCCAGGATGGAGTGTACGCCCCAAGAGAGCGCGAGGCGGCGGCAGGTTGCCACATTAGGTGAGATCGCCACGACTGGAGATTTAGGGCGCTCGCGCGACACGCGCAGCGCAGTTGCGCCGGAGCTGGTCCAGCAAATAACGGCCGACAATTCGAGCGTCTCTGCGATCTGGCGGGCGGCCGCGGCAATGGCGTCGGCGCCGGTTGCTTCAGGCTCGCTGCGCTGCGCGTCAATGATCGTGCGATAGAGCGGGTCGCGCTCCACCTCCTCGGCGATGCGGTTCATGGTGGCGACTGCCTCGACCGGATACTGCCCGGCCGCCGATTCCGCCGACAGCATGATGGCGTCCGCTCCCTCGAAAATCGCGGTCGACACATCCGATACCTCAGCTCGCGTGGGAACCGGGCTGGTGATCATGGATTCCAGCATTTGCGTTGCCACCACGACCGGCTTGCCGGCGCGGCGCCCAGAGCGCGTCATTTGCTTTTGTACGCCCGGTACTTTTTCGAGCGGCATTTCCACGCCGAGATCACCGCGCGCGACCATCAGGGAATCCGCGATATCCATGATTTCGGCGAGCCGGTGCACCGCCTGGGGCTTTTCGATCTTCGCCATCACCGACGCGCGCCCGCGCGTGATCTTTTTCGCTTCAGCGATGTCCTCGGGCCGCTGAATGAAGGAGAGCGCGACCCAGTCGATGCCTGTGTCCAGAGCGGCTTCAAGATCGGAACGGTCCTTGTCCTCGAGCGCCGAGAACGGAATCGTCGTCTCGGGCAGGCTCACGCCTTTTCGATCCGAGAGCTTTCCGCCCACTTCAATCCTGGTGACGATACGCTTGTCCTTGACCGCTGTGGCCACCAGACGAATTTTTCCATCGTCCAGCAGCAGCGTATGACCGGGCTCGACGGCGCTAAAGATTTCAGGATGCGGCAGCTCGACCCGCGTCGCATCGCCGGGCGTGGGGTCGGCATCGAGCGCAAACGACGATCCCTTCACGAGCGTTGCCGGGTTTTCGGCAAAGCGCCCGATACGCAGCTTCGGGCCCTGCAGGTCGACGAGAATTCCAATCGGGCGATCATGCTCGGCTTCTACGCTGCGGATCGCGGCAACGAGCTCGCGCATGCGCTCATGGGATGTGTGGCTCATATTGATGCGAAAAACGTCGGCCCCGGCCGCAAACAGGCTCGCAATGACGCTTCGCTCGGAGGAGGCAGGGCCCAGCGTGGCGACGACTTTAGTCCGGCGCAGACGTCGCATTGTTTCGGCTTCGAGGCGCCGGCGGCGCCATGCTCGGACGAGTCCCTCCCGACGGGGTCTGCAGCATTGGCACCCGCGACTGCAAAGCCTGCATGGGCACCTGGTCCGGCGATTCCGTCAACTGGACGGTCCAGGACGGCTGGTCGCCGGTGTCGACTTCGAAGAAGCCGGTGCGGTCATAACCGCGGGCAAGACAATCTTCGGCGCCGCGGATCGTGAATTCCTTCTCACGCGTGCACATGAACGCCTGGCCGGACCATTCGCCGCCGCGGTCGTAATCAACCGCATAGATATAATAAAAACGCGCAACCAACGAACCGCGGAGCACCATTTCGCAGCTGCGGGCGGCGAGATTCCACCAGCCCTCCGTCGTCCAGCCGTCGTTTTCCTTGTAACCGATCGCGACGCCTACCCGGTTGCTGGAGTTGTTGCAGAGTCGAAAATCGGCGAGCGCGGGCACTGTGATCAGCATCAAGGTCCCGAACAAGAATGCAGTTCCGACGATTGCGGGTGCAGTAAGCATGGAAGAGCACGGTCGAGAGCGGCTACCTGCCATTTTGCGCAACCGATGTTCCATGACGCTCACCCCCGCGCTTTCCCGCAGGCCCGATGCATATCTCGTGAGGACGACCGGCTGTCAACGAGGATAGCCCGGAAGTCGTTCACATTGGTCAGAGTGGGCCCTGGGACCAGCAGATCGCCCAGTTTTTCAAAGAATTCCGTCGAATTGTTGTCATTAAGGTGCTGTTGCGGATCAAGGCCAAGCCCTTGTGCGCGCGCCAAGGTCGTCTCGTCGACAAAGGCTCCAGCCGGATCGTCGGGGCGCCCGCTGCCGCCGTCCGTGCCGTCCGTATCGCCGGCAAGAGCAGCGATGCCAGGGGCCCCAGCAAGGGCAACGGCGAGCGCCAGGGCATATTCCTGGTTTGGGCCGCCGCGGCCCTTTCCGCGCAGCGTGACCGTCAGCTCACCGCCGGACAGGATGACGGCGTGGCGTCCCTGCGCCTTGAGATCGAGCGCAAGCGCCGCGTGAGCGGCAGCGACGCTGCGGGCCTCGCCCTCGACCTCACTCCCCAGGAAAATGCTTTCGTAGCCCGCTGCCCGCACCGCCTGTTCGACAATCCGAAACACGTCGGCCGGTCGAGCCGCCAACACGAATGGCGCATGTTCAAAAATCGGATCGCCCGGCTTGGGCGTCTCGTTGGCGCAATCCACAAGTGCGCGCGTCACGCCCTGGGGAAGATCAAGTCCATATTTCGTGACGATCGCGCGGGCGTCGGCGAGCGTGGTTGGGTCAGGCACGGTCGGCCCTGACCCGATCACCGCTGCGTCATCGCCAGGCACATCGGAAATCGCAACCGTCGTCAGCGCAGCGGGGTAGACATGGCGCGCTAATCGTCCGCCCTTGATGCGAGAGAGGTGCTTGCGCACGGTGTTGATGTCGAAAATGGAAGCTCCGCAGGCAAGCAAGGCGCGGGTCACCGTTTGTTTTTCCGCAAGCGAGATAGCGGCAGCCGGAGCGGTCCAGTTGGCGGAAGCTCCTCCGGAGATCAGGGCGATCACGACATCCTCGCCGCCTGCGCCATCGGCGAGCGCGAGCGTCTCGAGTGTCCCGGCCAGTCCGGCGGCGTCGGGGACCGGATGGCCAGCTTCGACCACACGGACGCGGCGTGTAGGACAAGCATAGCCGCGACGCGTGACCGCAATTCCGCTGACGCGATTGGCCGGAAAGCCACGATCATCGAGGTAATGCCGCTCGGCGGCTGCCGCCATGGAAGCGGCGCCTTTGCCCGCCGCCAACAGCACCAGACGTCCCCGCGCGGGCGGCGCGGGCAAATGCGCGCGCAGGCAGTTGTCGGGATGTGCCGCCGCAACCGCTCTGTGGAATAACGATTGCAGCAAAATGCGCGCGGATCCGGTCACTCGACGAACTCAATAGCTGGAAAGCGCATGGCGCGATGACTATCTTTATCGCACGCACGTAAGCCAAAAACCTTCATTCATCCTCGGATCGAAAGGAGAAGTGCAAATGGCGCTCGATGAGAGAACCAGGACCGAGCTTGAGGCGGCTGCGTTCCGGCGGCTGATCGAGCATCTGCGCAAGCGGACCGACGTCCAGAACCTCGATCTCATGAATCTCGCCGGTTTTTGCCGCAACTGTCTGTCGAACTGGATGAAGGACGCCGCCGACACGCGTGCGGTAGCCATGTCCAAAGACGAAAGTCGCGAGCTGATCTATGGCATGCCCTATGAGGAATGGAAGACCAAGTACCAGAAGGAGGCCGCCAACGATCAGCAGGCCAAATTCGAGCAGGCCGCCCACAAGCATTGAACTCTGCGCCTGTGTACTGCGGGGATGACGTGCCTCCCGGCTTGACCTGCGCGCAGCCAAAACCTCCTGTGCGCGCACACACTCGTGTGACTCACGGAGGAGATTTTCAATGCCTGCTGCCGCTGCGGCCAGAGACGAGCAACCTGCAAAGCATATTGCCAAGGATCATTTGAAAGCGTTCGTGGAGCGGATCGAGCGCCTCGAAGAGGAGAGGAAAGCAATTTCCGACGACGTTCGCGATGTCTATGCGGAGGCGAAAGCGAACGGGTTTGATACCAAAGTGTTGCGTGCCGTTGTGCGCTTACGCAAGCAGGATGCCGAGGAGCGCCGTGAGCACGAGATGGTGCTTGAAACCTACATGCACGCGCTCGGGATGGTGTAGGTGTAGGTTGGGTCGAGTTCTTCACGAGACGCAACATCGACGAGGCTGCATCAGAGCGTTGGGTCTCGCAAAGGGCTCGACCCAACCTACCTCGGATCAGCGCTTGCCTTGCGGCGTGGCGAATGTGTTTGCGGAAACGAAGGTCACGGCGTTGCCTGCGAACTTCTCGCTTGTCACTCCGGGCTGCGGGTCATCCGTGAAAGCATTCGCGAGCACGGTTGCCGGCTTTTGCAGGTAAGAACCGAGATCGCGGAAGTCGGGTTTGCCAAGCAGCGTGGTCTTCATGAAGCTCTGCGCGCTCGGGCTTACAATCATCGCGCGCATCCAGGGATCGTTGAACCGATCACCCACGCGCACCATGCCGCCGATTTTTCTTCCCGGCATCGCAGCAGCTTGTTCATCATTGTTCGGTGCGACGTCGGGCAGGACGCGGTCATCGTTGCGCTTGGCAACCGCAGTCGTATCGCCGTGCACGGCGGTAGCAGCTGGAACAGCCCGCGGCAGGCTGGGCGTCATCGGAACGGCGCGTGCCATGGGAGTGGGCTGCGCGGCATAGAAGAGCGCGTTGGGCAGCGGCGCACTTTGTCCCTGGCCCGGCAACGGCCACGGTGTGCCGTTCGCGGTCGCTTCGCTGCCGGGCGCAGGCGTGCGCCGCGTTGCGGTAGGGCTGCTGGCGCGCGAGGTGGGGATCCGATCAGTCACTTTACGGGGCGTAGCTTGGGGGCTGATTTGGCCGCTGGACTGCTGGTTGGCTGAGGTCTGAGCGGCGCCGTCGCTGACATCTTTCGCGGTCGCGCTCGCGGACTCGGTAACGTTCGTCGCCTGCGCGAGACGAACGGGCTGGAACGTCGCGGATGAAAGCTCATAGCCCGCCGGCGCTGGCGCTTCTTCGTCGGTAGCCACAATCGCGGGACTTGCTGCGGGCTTGAGGAATGGGATCGAGGTCGCCGAGGCCATCGCATATGCCGGCGGCTTCTCCGGTTTGGTCCGGGGCAGCGGCACGGCATTGGCACGCGCGACAGCGGCCGGTTTCTCCGCACTCTTCTCCGGCTTGACCTGTGGCTTTGCCGCAGGTGCGGGAGGAGCGGCCTTGGCTGCGTCGGCCTCCTCGTCGGCGTCGCTGCCGCCGCCGAACAGCCTCGCCAACAGACCCGGCGTTTTGGCCGGGCGCGCAATCTCGCCCTGAGCGAATGCCGTGCCTTTGGGGTCGGACGCAGACTGGCTGCTCAGCGGGCCCTTCGACAGCACGCTTGCAAGTTGCGCTTCCGGCATCCGCGGCCAGTGTCGCACATTGCCGGTATCGAGATGCACGAAGGGCGAACCCGACGTTGGATAGAAACCTACGCCGCCGCGCTGCGCGCGCAGTCCCGCGGCGCGAAGCTGATCGAGTGGCACCCCCGGAATGTAGAAATCGACCGCCTTGCCGTTCATATGCTGGCTGAACTTGGCCACGCCGCTGGAGTGACGCCGCAGCATGGAATTTGTGGACGGCGAGCGATAGCCGCAGATAACCCAGATTGGCTCCTTCGCGCCAACTTCGCGGTGGACCTCCCACAGGAGATCAATCACATGGGGATCCATCCTGGCCGACTTGTCCTCCCGCCAATCACGCAGCACGTTGTCGATCTTGGCGAGCGCGTTCTCGTCATAGCGCCCATTCACCTTGTAGGTGACGGTCAGGTCTTCGTTGGTATGGGTGTGATGAAAGGAGATCGTGCGCGTTTCGCCCTCGGCCGTCGCGTTCTGCAGGCTTTGGCAACCGAAAGAAATGAGGATGGCGGCGACGCTGCTGCAGCAACCCAGCCGGGTCAAACGGAAAGGCAACGGCTTTTTGTGCGCGACCATAACCGTCACGTGCCAACCCGCGTCAAATGCGTCAGAACCCCCGCACCCCACGGCAAGCACCGCAGGCGGCAAGTTTTCCCACCCTGCGGTCTCGCGATCGCGAATGAGAACTAACGCAGTGTTAACTAGGGAAGGGTTAACGCGAGGTTTAGCGCCACCCATCCCCCCCGATACCTAAACCGTGACAGGCGACTATGGCGAAAACTTGCCGCATTTGTTGCCAGCGCAAAGAAACCTTTAATGGCGCGCGCACGGCAAGCGTGCGGCTGTCGATATCGTAGACACTCATGTATCGGTGCCCTGTGAATCTGAACCGGCCAAACCAAGCGAATCGAGCTTGCGATAGAGCGTTGAACGCCCGATGCGCAGCTTACGCGCGACCTCGGACATCTGACCGCGGTAGTGGCTGATGGCAAAGCGAATGGCGTCTGCTTCGATCTGCTCGAGCGGCCGCACCTCGCCGTTTTCGTCCAGGAGCTCGAGGGCATTCACGCAAGGAGAGACAAGCGGCGGCGCGCTCCCGCCGTTATCGACGGGCACAACCACGCTGGTGCTCGCAGACTCATGCGGCGAATCCGCCTCCACATCGGCAATGCCGGGAGCGATTTCGGCGCCTTCACGTCCTGTCAGCTGCGCCGCAATCTGCGGGAACTCGGCGAGACCCACAGTATCGGTTTCGGCCAGCACTACGGCCCGGAACAGTGCATTTTCGAGCTGCCGCACGTTGCCGGGCCAATGATAGGCGCACAGCAGCGACATTGCCTCAGGGCTCAGCCGGCTGACACGCTTTCCTTCTTCCGCTGCAAAACGCACCAGAAAATGCCGCGCAAGCTCGGGGACATCTTCAAGGTGCTCGCGTAGCGGCGGCACGGCGATCGGAAACACGTGCAGACGATAGAACAGATCCTCGCGGAAGCGTCCTGCTTTGACATCCGCGATGAGGTCGCGGTTGGTCGCCGAGATGAGCCGTACATCGACCTTGATCGGCTTGCGCGCCCCCACCGGCTCAATTTCGCTGTCTTGAATGGCGCGCAACAGTTTGACCTGGGCCGCCGCGGGAAGCTCGCCAACCTCGTCGAGAAAGAGCGTTCCTTCCGAAGCTTCGACGAACTTGCCAACATGGCGTTCCGTCGCGCCGGTAAAGGCCCCCTTCTCGTGGCCGAACAGCAGCGACTCCACGAGATTGTCGGGAATGGCGCCGCAATTGATCGCAACAAACTGTTTTCTCCGCCGCGGCCCCGAGCCATGTATTGCGCGCGCGATAAGCTCCTTGCCGACGCCGGACTGTCCCTCGAGCAAGACCGCAATTGTCGAGTTTGCTGCTTTCTCGGCCGTGCGCAGCACCGACTGCATGCGCGGGCTCTTGGTGATTATATCGCCGAAGCCCAGCGTACCCGAGCGGCTTCGTTTGACCCGTGCAAGCTCATCTTTGAGTGCACTTGCGGCGAGCGCATTGCGCAGCGAAACCTGCAAGCGCTCGGGACCGACCGGCTTGACGACGAAATCCGTCGCGCCTGCTCGCATCGCGGTCACGGCATTGTCGATGCCGCCATGCGCGGTTTGCACGATTACTGGAATGCTCAGTCCGGCATCCCGCATTTTGGCGAGCACGCCCAGTCCATCCAGGTCAGGCATGACGAGGTCGAGCACGACCGCATCGATGCGCTGACCCTCGTCGCCGGTGAGAATGGCGAGCGCGCGGTCGCCGCCCTCGGCGAGGAGGGCGTCGTAGCCGAATTTTCGCACCACATTGTCGAGAAGCCGGCGCTGCACGGGATCGTCGTCGACGATCAGGATACACTCACTCATGATACAACCTCACGCCCACGCGTCCCATGTACCGAATTGGGGCACTGTGGCCGAGTTGGGTTAATGGCTGCTAAATTCGCCAAATCGGATTACGGAGACGGCCCGATGAGACTCGTCCGCAGACAATTCCTGTGTCTCGCCGCGGGCGCGGCGCTTGCGCGCGCGGCGCGGGCGCAAGCCTATCCGTCGCGGCCGGTGCGGATCGTTTCGGGCTTCCCGCCGGGAGGGGTCAACGACACCTACGCTCGCCTGATCGGCCAATGGTTGTCGGAGCGGCTAGGCCAGCAGTTCTTCGTCGAGAACAGGCCCGGCGCCGGCGGCAACATCGCCGCGGAATCGGTCGCCAAAGCAGCAGCCGACGGCTATTCGCTCCTCCTCTCCACGTCGGCGGATGCATGGAACGCCACGCTTTATGAGAACCTCAAGTTCAATTTCATGCATGATTTCGCCGCCGTGGCGACAATCTCGCGCGCACCGGGAGTACTCGTCGTGCACCCATCGGTGCCCGCAACATCCGTTCCGGAGCTGATCGCGAATGCGAAGAATAATCCAGGCAAGATCACGGTCGCATCGGCCGGTATCGGCAGTGCACCTCACATGTATTGGGAGCTGTTCAGAAGCATGAGCGGGGTCGACATGCTGCATGTACCCTACCGCGGCGGCGGCCCTGCGGTGGTCGACCTGCTTGCCGGGCAGGTCGAGGTGTATTTCGGCACGACTGCATCGACCATTGAATATATCCGGGCCGGAAAGCTCCGCCCCCTCGCAGTGACCACGGCAACGCGCGTCGCGGTGTTGCCTGATGTCCCCGCACTTGCCGAATTCCTGCCCGGCTATGAGGCGAGCCTTTATGTCGGGATTGCCGCTCCTCACAACACGGCGTCAGAGATCGTGGACACGCTAAACCGGGAAATCAATCTCGCCTTATCCAACCCCAAGATGACCCAGCGGATCGCGCAGCTGGGCGACGTTCCTCTTGCGCTCTCGGCGTCCGGGTTCGAAAAGCTCATCGCTGACGAAACCGAGAAGTGGGCCAACGTGATCCGGACAGCCAACATCCGGGCAGAATGAGCGGGAGCGCACCGCGCACATCACACCCCCACCCTTCCCTCCCCCGCTTGCGGGGGAGGGATAAAGGGTGGGGGTCACGAACGGAAATTCGATTGGAAATCTCATGCCTGCAAAACGACACCCTGCTCGCGCTGCCAAA
>CATPCO010000500.1 GCA_955652925.1 uncultured Xanthobacteraceae bacterium
ACCATGAACGGTCCCGATCGCCACCTTCGTCACAGCCTGCGCTTGAAAGGATATGACTACAGTCAAGCAGGAGCTTATTTTGTGACCGTTTGCGCGCACAATCGTGCATGTGCATTTTTGGTGCGGTCGATGCTGCGGAAATGCGGCTGAGTGAAATTGGGCGAACCGTCGGATCTTGTTGGGAAGAGATTCCGGAGCATTTTCCAGTCTCGTTGGACGAATGGGTGGTGATGCCCAACCATCTACACGGCATCATCATTATGGCTGATGAAACGCCTCTCGCAACGGCTGATGCATTGCCGGTTCGGCCTGCGCTTGGTGCCATTGTAGGGGGGTTCAAGTCAGCGACGACAAAGCGCGTGAACGAAGAGCCTCGGATGGAACGGTCGCCACTCTGGCAACGCAATTTCTACGAACACGTTATCCGCAATGAGGCTGATCTCGGCAGGATCCGGCAATACATTGTAGATAATCCAGTCCGTTGGGCCGAGGATCCGGAGAATCCCAACGTGATCGCAGGCGGCAGACGTCCCCTTCCGTAGGGGCGAGGCATGCCTCGTCCTGCTCTCACATGCACCAATGTCGCCGCACGGCGACGCATGCGTCGCCCCTACGAAGAATCATCCACCGCATGCCCCTGATGAATCTCCCTTCCGTAGGGGCGAGGCAGGCCTCGCCCTCTCTCACATGCACCAATGTCACCGCAGGGCGACGCATGCGCCCTGCGAAGAATCATCCACCGCGTGCCCCTGATGAGTCCCCCTTCCGTAGGGGCGAGGCAATGCCTCGCCCTGCTCTCACATGCGCCAATGTCGCCGCAGGGCGAGGCATGCGTCGCCCCTACGAAGAATCGTTTGTCGTGCGACCGGTCAAAGCCGCTCGCGCTCGAGCGTGCGCCAGCGCGACATGCGCCGCTCCAGCCACATCACCAGCTCGGTGAGGATGACGCCGATGAGCGCGATCACGATGATCGGCACGAACAGCTTGGCGGTCGCAAACACGTTGGCGTATTCGACGATCATGCCGCCGAGCCCGCTGATGGCGGTAAAGAACTCCGCCACGATGATGCCGATGATGGCAAGCCCGACCGCAAGCCGCACGCCCGCCATAATGAACGGCACCGCCGCGGGCAGGACGATCTTCCAGAAGATCTGCCATTCGGTCGCGCCATAGGCGCGGCCGATCTCGAGCATGGAGCCGCGCACGTCGCGAATGCCGGCATAGGTGTTGACCGTAATGGGAAAGATCGCGACGGAGACGAGGATGGTGACCTTGCCGGCGAATTCGAGCCCCGCCCAAAGAATAATCAGCGGCACGAGCGCAATGCGCGGGATGGCGTAGAGCGCGTTGATGAAGGGATCGAGCACGTATTCGAGCGTGCGCCACTGTGCCATCACGATGCCGAGCAGGATGCCGACGACGACGGTGAGCACCATGCCGACCGCAAACGGCCACAGCGTCTGCATCATCGCCTTCTCCAGGGCGCCGCTTTGGATGAGCGTCACGGCCGCCCCGAAGATCGCGCTGGGCGGCGCCATGAAGATCGGATCCATGCGCCGGCCATAGTATTCCCAGATGACGAAGAACACCGCGACTGACCCCGTGCGGATGGCATTGGGACTGAGCAGGAGGGCGCGCAGCCGCTGCGCCGGTGCGGGTCTTGGTGCGGGAACGCAAATGCGCGGCGCCGCGCTCTGCTGTGATGTCATGCCTTGCTCCTGAGCATGTTGCGCAACTCGGCGCGATACTTGCCGAACTCCGGGTGGGCACGCACATCGCCTGCGAGGCGCACCGGCGCGACCGGCGATTCGACGATGCTGCGAATGCGCCCGGGGGCGGTGTCGAATACGAAGATGCGGTCCGAGAGAAACAGCGCCTCGTCGATGCTGTGGGTGACGAACACGACCGTTGCCCCGGTGCGCGACCAGATGCGCAGGAAATCCTCCTGCAGCTGCTCGCGCGTCTGCGCATCGAGCGCGCCGAACGGCTCATCCATGAAGATGAGGATGGGCTTGCGCATCAGTGCCCGCGCGATCCCCACGCGCTGCTGCATGCCGCCCGAGAGCTCGTGCGGATAGTGTTCGGCGAAGGCTGCGAGCCCCACGAGCTCGAGGAAGTGGCGCGCCTGCTCGCGCCGCTCCGCGATGGGAAGGCCGTCGATCTCCAGCGGGAACTCGACATTGCCCATCACCGTGCGCCAGGGCAGAAGGCCGAAGTTCTGAAACACCATGCAGGCGTCCTTGCGCGGCCCAGTGACCTCTTTCTCTTCGATGGTGATCCGGCCCTCGTCGGCGGCGATGAGCCCGGCCGTGAGGCGCAGGAGCGTGGTCTTGCCGCAGCCGCTCGGGCCAAGGAGCGTGACCAGCTCGCCCTTGCGCACGCTGGCACTGACGCGGTCGAGCGCCACCATCAGCTCGGCGCCATGCTTCCCTCCGGAGCCGCTGCGCACGGCGAAGAACTTGCTGACCCCCTCGTACACGACCATCGCGTCGGCCAGCGGCACTTCTCCGAAGGATGTTGTCGTCATCACGTGGCCTCTGGCCGCCCACGGCGGCGACCCTCCCCTTCGCGGCATGGGCGTTAACGTGGCGGATCTCATCCTCTCGGTCGTCATCGTCCGCGTAGGCGGACGATCCAGTAAGCACCGAAGGTTAGTTTTGGCAGGGCTTTGCCTCAATCCGTCGGACTGGGATTACTGGATGCCCCGCCTGAAGCGGGGCATGACAAACCGAGAGCTTGACGATGTTGGCTTAAGTTAGCGTACATGCCCCTTCGGAGGAGCGTTGGCCGAGACTACTTCTTGTAGGCCCCGAGCTTCTGGATAGCGGCGGTGACGAAGCGCGGCTCCAGCACGTCCTTGGGCGGCGGCGCAACCGGCAGGTTGCCGAGCTTCATGTTGAGGTCGGCGGTGAACTCCTCGATGGCCGGATCGAGCCCGCCGCCGATGCCCCAGACCTTTTCGGAATTGAGATCGCGCACCACGGATTTGAGAAAGGGCAGGTCAAGATCGGGAAGCCACTCGTGCAAGATCGCAGCCGCATCGTCGGGATCTTCCATGATGTGGCGCGAGCCACGAATGCTGCCTTCGGTCAGGATCTGGAACGCTGCTGCCATGTCCGGCTTGTCGAGGGACTCGGCGCGTACCACGCTCCAGATGTAGCCGAGCCCGGGGAACTCGATGGACAGTCGCGTGAGCACGGTGACCTTATTCTCCTGCACGCCCTTGAGCGCGGTGACGGTGTTGATGAGCGTCGCGTCCGCGCGCCCGCCGATCACAGCCTGCAAGCGCGCGGCGTGCCCGCCGACCTGGACGAAACGCGTGGTCGATTCGTCGATACCATGCTTGCGCATGACGAGGCGCGGGAGCTGATCGGGCAAAGCGCCGGGACCGGACGTGGCAAACGTCTTGCCGACGAGGTCCTCGAGCTTCGTGCCTTTGCCGGTCGCAAGCACGAGGCTGTAGTCGCCGATCGGCTGCCAGGAATGAATGGCGCGGATGCTCGCGCCGGAATGGATGGACGCGAATACGTTGAGCGTTCCGATCACGCCGATGTCGGCATTTCCGGAGAGCAGCACCCGCATGGTGTTGGCATCGCCGGTGACGTGGAGGTCCTCGACTTCGAGGCCATCGAGCCATCCCTTTTTCAGCGCCACCAAAAAGGGCAGCGAGTAGGTCGTTACCGGCCCAGCTGAGACGAGCTTGATCTTGGCGGCAACCGCCGCGGGCGCATGTGCGAACGCCAAAGCGATGGCACAGGCGAGGCTCGCCAACTTGTAAATCATGTTGAACAGCTCCTCACTGGCTGGGTTTGATGCCGAGATCCTTGGCGACTTCGGCCAAGCGCGCCCGTTGCTGATCGATGGCAGCGACAAATTCCGACGGCCCGCCGATGTTGACGATCTGACCGGTTGCAATGAGGCGCGACTCGACGCTGGCATCGGTCACCGCGCGCACATCCTGTGCGATCCGCTCGCGCAGCTCGAGCGGCATTCCCGGCGGACCAAAGAACCCCACGAGGCCGTCCATCGTAAGCTCGGGAAAGCCGGCTTCGGCGGCAGTGGGAACATCGGGCAGCATGGGCGCGCGCACGCTGTTCGTCAGCATGATCGGCTTGATCCTGCCTGCCTCGATCTGCGGGCGCGCAATGGCGTACGCGCCCTCGTAGACCTGCACGCGCCCCTCGGCGAGATCATTGGCTGCTTCCACCGGATTGCGGTAGGGCACCTTGGACATGTTCAGGCCCTTCGCCTGGAGAAACCCGGCGAAGGCGAAGTCGAGCGCCCCGGTCACCCCCGCCCAGTTGAGCGTTCCCGGCTGCGCGCGCGCCATCGCAACCACGTCGGCAAAGCTGGCCAGCTTGAGCGAAACCGGCAACGAGATAGTGATGATGGTGTTCGACACCCGCGCGATCGGCAGAAGATCGCTCTGTTTGTAGGGCAGATTCTCGTGCAGATAGGGGTGCGCGGTGAAGGAGGAGGTGGGGGCCGCCAAAAGCACGTGATCATCGTGGGCGCCCAGGAAGCTGGTGATGGCAACGATGCCGTCACCGCCGGGACGGTTCTCGACCACGACGGGCTGGCCCCATCGCGCGCTGAGCCGGTCACCTAGAAGCCGCGTGCCGATGTCGACGCCAGATCCCGGACCAAGGGTTACCAGAAATTTCACTGGACGCTGTGGCCAGCTCTGTGCCCCGGCCGGCGGTCCGCACCCGAGGGCGGCTGTCACAACAGCAAATATGGCAAGAATAAACGGGCGTCGCGCTTTGGGCATGGCCTCCTCCATTTTTCAAATGAGATAGCAGCGTC
>CATPCO010000501.1 GCA_955652925.1 uncultured Xanthobacteraceae bacterium
AGCGCGCGGCAGCCGGCGAGGTCGAGCGCTGGAAAAGAATGCAGGTAATCGTCATCGCGGCAGCGCACGATGGCGCGTTTGCCGTCCTTCGGCATGATGAAGGAGAGCGAGGAGTTCGCGACCTTTCGCGGGTGCACCGGGATCCTGTACTGCCAGGCCATGTCCAGGAACATGCGGCCCAGCCAGTCGTCGGCGACGGTTGCCAGGAGGTCGGGCACGATCGAGAGCTTGGCGCAGCAAAACGCCGCGGTGACCGCATTGCCGCCAAATGAAACGGCGTAGGCGGACGCAACATGCTTTTCGTCGCCGACCGGCAACCGGTCGGTGAGGAACGTAACATCGATATACGTTTGCCCGATGAACAGCGCTTGCATCCATCAGCCTTTCTACAGCGTGTTTCGCTGAGATCGAGCCAGCAGGTCCACCTCTCCCTATATGGGAGAGGTCGGAATGGGCGCCTTGCGCCCATTCCGGGTGAGGGGGTTACAAATAGAGTGGGTCCCCCTCACCCGGATCGCGCAAGCGCGATCCGACCTCTCCCCTCCGGGGAGAGGTACCGCGAGCTGCACCATCACGTCGTGATCGAACCTCATCGAAACTGGCTCTGGCCCCCGGCAGAAATGGGGAGGGAACTTTGACGCGGCAATGGCGGGTCTTTGTCAGCTCAATAAATCTTCTTTCCCGGATCCTGCACGTCCTTGAACGTTGCGAGCACCTTGCTGGTGATCCTGCCTTCGTTCTCCACCACCTGACAGACGTAGATGTCCTGTATCGGATTGTGCGTGGCGGGATCGATCCGGAACGGTCCGCGCGGGGCGTTGAACCGCACCTTGGTCATCGCCTCGGCGAGCTTGTCCTTGTTCGACGTATCGCCGTCGGTCAGTTTCAGCGCCTCGTCGACCGCACGCGCGGCGACATAGCCGTAATCCGAGAACAGATCCGGCAGCGCGTGGTATTTGGCCTGATAGTCCGCGACGAACTTGCGGCTTTCCGGATTGTCGACCGTGTCGGTGTAGACCGTTGCCGAGATCACGCCCAGCGCCGCCTTGCCGAGCGCCCCGATGATGAGAGAATCGATGATGGTAAATCCCGTCAGCGGCATTTTCTCCTGCAGCCCGAACTCGTGATATTGCGCAATGAAGCGCACGGCGTCCGCGCCCGGCATGAAATCATAGGTCACCGGCGGGTTGATGGATTTGATGTCGATGAGATACGGGCTGAAATCGGTCGTGCCGAGCGGCGGCCAGATCTCCTTGAGGACCTTGCCGCCCTTGGCGACATAAGGCCCCTTGAACTGCGCGATCACGTCGCGTCCGCCGGCATAATCGGACGCCGTGGTGACGATCTCCTTGCCGAGCGTATCGAACACCCAGCTCGCCATGGGCGTGCTCAGCTGATAGGTCGAGATGGAGGTGCGGAATAGATAGGGATAGCGGTCCCAGGTGACAGCATCGGTGCCGGCGCCGGAGACGACGTAGAAGGCCTTCTGCTGCTTGGCGTAGTTGAGCACGGCGAGCGCCACGTTGCTCGCCTGGACGCCGACGATCATGTCGACCTTGTCGCTCTCAACAAGCTTCTTGGCCTTCTGCAATCCGACCTGGGGATTGAACTGGTCGTCTTCCTTGATCAGCTCGACTTTGCGGCCGGCAATGGTCCATCCGATGCTGTCGAAATAGAGACTCATGGCGTTGTAATTGTTCTCGGCGGCATAGGCGATCGCGCCGGTGAACGAATTGAGATTGCCGAGACGCAGCGGTGCCAGCGTCTGCGCGAGAATGCGCGGCGCCGCCAGACTCGATGCAAGGGTTATCCCGGCCCCAGCCGCGAATTTGCGGCGATTCATTCTGCGCATGGCGTGCCTCCGTCATTGCCGGGCTTGACACCGCAAGTCGGGTATACCCGACTTGCGGCACTTTGTTGATGTGCGGACCTCGGGCAGGCCCGAGGTCCGATGCAATCCATCTTTTTTCTCAGAAGTTATGGTGAGAGGGATGGGCCCGCGGGTCAAGCCCGCGGGCGACGCCCTGCCTTCAGTCGCGATCACCGCGCGCTGGCGGACCCGGTGATGGGATGACCGACGCCTAAGGGAACCGCGTCGATCAGAACAAAAGCAACGCGCGCGCGCTTGTCGCTGCGATTGGCCCAGGCATGGTTGGTGCCGCGCTGAACCATCACGTCGCCGGCCTTCAGCTTCACCGTCGAATTGTCCATGTCCATCTCGATCTCGCCCTCGATGACGATGACGTAATCGATGGTCTCGGTGCGGTGCATGCGGGCTTCGTTGCCGGGCGGAAAATCAATGACGGCGAAACGGGTGCCGTTCGCGGGCGGTGCCGTCCCGAGGATACGCGCGCCCAGGTCTTCAATATCTTCTCCGACGGAGATGTCTGCCGGGGTCCGGTCGGTCGACCAGATCAAGGTCGACACCGTGCCGGGGCTCGGATACTTGGCGTTTGTCGCCGGGCCTTGCTTGATGACCTTCGCGATTGCTCTGCCGTCATGGCCGGTCACGAAGCGCCGAATGGGCGGATATTGATTTGTCACGATGTTGCCTCCCACGGGGAAAAGCGCGGACGCGAACTGCAAGATCAAGGGCTCCGATTTCGATGACTATTTCGCCGCACGTCAAGACACCCTATGCTGCTGCCGTCGCGCGTTGGCGTTCAATAATGAGGGGATCGGATGTATCGTATCCTGCTCGAACTCGCCGCTGTCGTTTCATGTGTCGCATTTGCGCTGCTTCCCGCCCGCGCCGAGGATATCGCCGTCGGCAATTTCGCCGTGGCGGCGAACGGCATGCCGTTTGCGGTTGCCCTCGACAAAGGCTTCTTCAAGGCCGAGGGCGCCGATGTCACCGGCATCATCTCCTCGCAGGGCGGCGGCACGTCGATCCGCAATATGCTGGCGGGGGGTGTTGCGTACGGCGAGGCAAATCCCGGCGTCACCGCGGTCGCCATCACCCAAGGCGCCGACCTCAAGATCATCAGCGACAACGTGCTTACGGTTGCCGAGTTCGTGTGGGCGGTAAAGCCACAATCGCCGATCAGGAGCATCAAGGACTTTAAGGGCAAGAAGATCGGCTACACCAATCCCCGCTCCACCAGCCAGGCGCTGGCGATCCTATTACTGGCGGCCGCGGGCTTTAAGCCCGACGAGGCCGAGCTCGTGAAAACCGGCGGCTTTGGCGAAGGTGTTGCCGCCCTCGACATTGGCGCGATCGACATCGCGCCTATGGCCGAGCCGGTGTGGTCGAAATTCAAGAGCAAGTACCGCGCCGTTGTCGTCGCCTCCGACATCCTGCCGCCGCTCGACAATGTCGTGGGCGTGACCACCAGGGCCGCCGCCGAGACGCGCGGCGATTTTCTGCGCGCGGTGATCCGCGCCCGCAGGAAAGCGGTCGAGTTCATGGCGTCCAACACCGATGCGGCCGGCGATATCGTCGCGAAGCACTACAATCTCGACAAGGAAGTCGCGCGCAGTGCCGTGCACAATCTCATCACCAGCACGACACAAAGCATTCCCTATTGGGGAACCGGCCAGTTTCATCTCGAAGGCATGAAACGCATGGTCGAGGTGCAGAAGATGGTCGGCGCGATCAGCGGTGACATCGATATTTCGAAGATGATCGATACGCGCTTTCTGCCCGAGGATATCCGCGCACCGAAATAGCCTCCCCCGGAGGGGCAGGGCAATCGCATGTGAGCAAGCCGTACCTCAAGCGAGGCGCGCAAAGCGGCACTACGCTGGTGGGTCTTGTAGGGGCGGGACCGGGGTCCCCAGAAAACGCGGATGCGTTTTTTGGGGTGCCCCGCAAACCCGCCCTCGTTCGGCATTCACGGTGTGTGAGGTTGATCCGAGCTTAGCCGTACGAACTTCGATTCAGCAGCTGATGACGGCAATTCTCTCGCAGCGAGCCTGTGGCAGAAGGGCGGATTTAAAACCCGCCCCTACAAGCTTCGCGACCGCGATGTGCTTCCCGTCCGGGGTCTGCGGGACGCTTGTCATATGCGATTGCCCCGCCCGAAGGGGGGTCGCCGCAGCATGACGCGCATCGTGCTCTACCGGCTCCTGGTGATCGCAGCGCTGGTCCTGCTGCTCGAATTGCTGTGCGCGGCGGGTGTCATCGACCGCATCACTATGCCGCCGCCGCATACGATCCTGCGCGATCTCTTCGCGATGCTTGCTTCCGGCTCGCTCAACGCCGCCATTGGCAAGACTCTGGGCAATGCCGCCACCGCGCTGGTGCTCGCGCTTGCTGCAGGGGTGACCTGCGCGGTCGCCATTCACAACTATCCCGCATTGCGCGAAACGCTCGAGCCATTGTTTGCGACCTACTACGCCATTCCGGTCTTTGCGTTCTATCCGCTGCTGATCATTGTGCTTGGGCTCGGCGATGCGCCGCAGATCCTCATTGGCTTCATGCTCGGCGTGGTGGCGGTGATCGTCAATACGCTCAACGGTCTCGACCGCGTGCCCGCCGTGCTCAGGAAGGCGGCGCATATTCATGGGATGGGCGCAACGGCGACCGCCTTCTTCGTTACGCTACCTTGCGCAGCGCCGTATGTGCTCACCGGGGCAAGGCTTGCGGTCGCCTATTGCTTGATCGGCATTATCGGGGCCGAGTTCATCATGTCGCGCGGCGGCATGGGCTATGAGATCAGCTTTGCCTACACCAACTTCGACAATGCCACGATGTATCCCCTCATCGTGCTGGTGCTGTTCGTGTCCATGGCGGTCAATGCCGCGCTCTCGCGCTGGGAAAAAACGCTGCTGGCGAGGAGGCGGGCGTGAACTGGAGAGCGGCGCGCAACGCGCTGACGCTGATCGTTGCGCTGATCGTACTGTGGCAGCTGATCTACTCCGCGGTCGGCGAAATCGCCATGCGATCACCGCTCGCCACGTTGCATTACACCCTCCATCTGCTCGGCAGCGCGACGTTCTGGCCGCATCTGTCGGAGACGGCACGCGCCTTCGCCGCGGCGCTTGCGATCGCCATTGCGCTTGGGCTCGCCATCGGATTCTGGCTGGGATTCCATCGGCTTTCCGGCGAGGTCATGGAGCCCATGCTGGTGGCGCTCTACTCCATTCCCAAGATCACGCTTTATCCGCTCGTGCTGCTTGCCTTCGGGCTCGGCATGCCCGCCAAGATCGCGTTCGGAGCGCTCCACGGCATCGTGCCGATTGCGATTTTCACCATCAACGCACTGCGTAATATCAAACCGATCTTCATCAAGACCGCGCGCGTCCACAACCTGCGGACCGCCGAGACCCTGCGCGTCATCCTGTTTCCCGCCGCCATTCCGGAAATCTTTGCCGGCATTCGTGTCGGCTTCTCCTTGACCCTGATCGGCACGATTCTCGGCGAGATGTTTGCGGCGCAGCGCGGGCTCGGTTACCTCCTGATGAACGCCATCGGTTTGCACAACGTGGACGTGATCATGGCCGTGACCTTGCTGCTGGTGGTCTTTGCGGCGAGCGTGAGCAGCATCCTGCTGTGGGCCGATCGCCGGCTGCACTATCGAGCGTGAGGGGATTAGCCGCTCAAATAACGGGAGGCAGGCTTATTGGTCGCGCGTGGCGCTTGCGCCTCGCCATGATCGGGTCTATCTCCGATTTCTTCGCAGCCGGCTCCCTTCGTCTAGCGGCCCAGGACGTCGCCCTCTCACGGCGAAAACAGGGGTTCGAGTCCCCTAGGGAGCGCCAATAATATCAAATACTTAGCTAATATTTTAAGGTCCTGCCGCTCTTCGTACGGAAAAAGTACGGAATGGATGATCCTGAACTGTAGCGCATGCACGCGGACGCATCGCGGTCACGGTGCCCCAAGAAAATGCCTACCTTGGGGCGAAGCGTTTCGATAGTTCCTGAAGAGCTCGCGGCGCTGGCACGGGCCGCCGAATTCACTGATTTTCCGTGCCTTGCCGGGGCTCGCGATCGGGATCGCCCGGGGCTTCAT
>CATPCO010000502.1 GCA_955652925.1 uncultured Xanthobacteraceae bacterium
AGCGGAGGCGGTTGGATGGCCTCTCCATGGAGCACCCGGAGAAGCCTTTCGTACTCTTCTTCGTGATACGGCTCGTCGCTGAGGTTCACTCCCATGCGGCTCTTTAGGTAGATCGGCAGAGACGCATCCCATGTTCCCTTCCGCAGTACGGGTATAAACTTGTTGGTCAATATGTGCTCCGCCAGTTCGGTGGTGATGACCATGGACTCGTACCCCACTCCACCCTGCCGCTTATTCGCGCGCTCGGTATACGTCGGTGTGCAGACCACTATCACGAAGTCGCTGTCTGCGACCGCCTGCTCCATGAAGTGCAGTTTGTCGTCGCCCGGATTCAAGTGCCATCTGTCGAAGATGATCTCAACACCGCTCTCTCCCTGGAGCCGCTCAGCGAACTGAGCGACCCATTGTTGGTGCTCCGGACCATCCCAGGAGTAGGAGAGGAGTGCGCGAGGTGCGCCCGTGGCAGACTTCGACACTCTCGCAGGATTCGGGGCAGGCGGTGCCGGCAGTTCCTCTTGATCGAGGTATTCCTTGCCCTCCTGTGTCACCTTGTAGAAGCCTTGGCCATCGAGATCAACCAGGTATCCTTCATTCACCAGCCTTGTCCAAGGTGCTCCCATCAGGTGCTCCCTCACTGGCATCTTCTCCGGATCGGGGTACCCGTACGCCAAAGCGTAAGGGTCGCCCGGCATCATGAGATTGTGTTTATTGAGGGCATTCATGTCATGCTGCCCGATCTTCGCGCCCTTCCATTTGATAATAGCTGCGATTCCGAATCTTGAACCACCTGCTTCGCTCCCGATCCGTGACGTAGGGCCCAAAGCTATGCTTGGCTACGCGTGGCAAGTGGTGTGCCAACCCGAACGCTGGAACTCCGGTCCGAAATGCTGCTCGGTGTCCGACAAGTGGCGGCTCGTCGGCGCTGTCTGTAAGACGGCCGCAAAACCTTCACGCTCGACAGGCAAGAAGAATCGCCCCACAAGGCTTCATTGCAGTTTCGCATACTCCGCTTTGGCTTCCTTTCAGGGTGGGGATGTCGGGGTCGGCGGCACTCAGCAGACCGGAGCAGCAGTTCCGCCACCTTACCCCATCAACCTCTTAAGGGCGGTACGGGCTTCAGCGACCTGCGGCAAGCGGGTGCGGGAGCCCTCGAAGTGCGAAAGGAAGGACTGATATTCGTCAATGGCCTGCTGGCTCTTACCGGTGGCTTCGTACAGTTGGCCCAGGTAGAAGTGGGAAAGAACGGCAAACAGCGGCACGTGGGCAAGCATAAAGCGTAGGTTGCCCGTATTATGACTCGCGTGCAATGTGCGCCGGAAGTCCTGCTCCGCAGGAGCATAGTTGTTCAACAGCAGGTGGGCGCGCCCCTTGTTGAACAGGATGGGCTCGTTCTGGAAATCCGGCAGACCAGCCACTGCAGCCAGAGCGCTGCCGCCATCGCTGCGAGTCACAGCGGCGATCATCTGGTGCAAAGCCCGCTGGACCTCGATGTAGCGTGGCGAAGTTCCTCTAGTACCTGCGTATTGCTGTAGAGCGCGCTCGGAGGCGCCCGAATCCCCCCGCACTATTTCGAGCAGAACCACGGCCGGCAGTTCCTCGCCATGGAGTCTCTGCTGGCGGGCGAAGGACAGTGCAGGAGAGGTGTCGCCGCTCAAACTGGCCAGCAGAGCCAATGATTGCAGGCTGTCGCCGGCGGCGGAGTCCTGGCCGGCGCGGCCCAGTTGCAAAACCGCTTTGCGATAGCTTTCCAGGGCGCCTTCCAGGTCGCCGCGGGCCTGCTGGATCTGCGCCTGCCAAACAGGCAAGTACAGGCCGGAGAGCGGGGTCGTGCGTTGCGCGAACTCTTGCAAGGCCGCCTCGGCGAGCGCGTACTTCGCCTGGTCGGCGTAAACCACGGCCAGCTTAAGGTACTCGGTGTGGTCCTGGAAATCGGCATTCAACTCCAGCACCTTGCGATAGGCAGCGATGGCTTCGTCGTCGCGGCCGAACTCGTAAAGAATGTCGCCGCGCGTGTCCCACGGATTCGGGTCCCCTGGCCGGACTGCCAAGTACTGATCATTGGCCTGGAGCGCGGCTGCCTGGTCTCCCTTGCTGGCGTAGGCGTACCCCAGGATGTTCAGCAGGGATTCATCTTTGGGATCTGTGGCCAGGCCTTGACGCACGATGTTGATGGACCGGTCAGGCTGGTTCACGCCCTGAAGCACGACCCCGAGAGTAGCGCGAGATCCGCTGTCGCGCGGGAACTCGGCGACAATGGATTCGAGAGCGCGGATCATCCCTTCCGTGTCACGCCCCCGACGGCCCTGATTCAACTGAAACAAGAGTTGCTCGTGGCGCGGCAGGCGGGATTGGAGCTGCTCGATTTCGCGGTTCACTTCATCGGCTTTGCGCAGGTCTCCCTGGAACCCGTAATTGAATGACAGGTGGAGATAAGCGGAGGCGAATTGCGGATCTAGGCGCACGGCTTCCTCGAATTCCCGGATGGCTCTGGTAGTCAGGAAGCGGCTCTCATCGTCGAGACCTAACTGATAGTGCCGGTAAGCCTCGAGGTTGGAGGTGGCGGCCTGCTCGATGGCCGGCGCCTTGGTAGGAGCGCCTGCCGGAAGGAATTGTCCGGCGATGCGGGCGGTGAGCGAATCCACCATGCCAAAAATGTTCTGCACGCTCTCGCCTTCAAGCTTCTCGGATTCAAGGATCTGGCCGCTCTGTGTGTCCTGTACGCGTACGTCGAGGCGCAACTGCGTGGGGCCGATCTTCATAAGCGCGCCTGTGATAAAGGCGTCGGCGCCGGCATCGTGCGCCACCGCCTGCGCCAGACCCGGGTCCATAGTACCGCTGTCCTTTTTGCCCAGGCGTTGCACGGAGCCCTGAATGCGCTCGGTGGAGAGCACATCGAGGCCCTGTACCTGCGCCAGGTTGGTGGTGAGCATCTCGCTCAGGCCGCGGTCGAGCCAGTCAAGCGATTTATCCTGCGAGAGGTTGGTGAAATAGAGCACGGCGACGGACTTTTGGGAGGTGGCGCCGGGACGACCTGCGCGGCTGCGGAACAACCACCAACCGACCACCGTCAGTAGGATGACGACGGCAGCGGCGGCCGGGAGAATCCATTTGCGCGTCGGGCGTGCGCGCGGCGATGAGACAGTGGGGTCAGTACTGGTCGCGGGGGTCACGGCCTCCGTGACCGACCTGCTTGCGCCGCCCGCGGCCGTCACGCCGCCAACCGGCGTCCCGACTTCGGGAACGATAACGGGAACGGCGCCCGACGTGAATGCAGCGGTACGCCCCGAATCGGTGTCACGTTTCAAACGCTGCAGCTCCGCGCGCATCTCCGAGGCATGCTGGTAGCGCAGATCTCGGTCCTTCTCCAGCGCGCGGGTGATAATCCGTTCCAGCTCCGGCGGAACATCCGGGTTCAATCGAATCGCCGATGTCGGCACCCGCTCCAGAATGGCGTGAAAAATGACCGCTGAAGTGTCTCCTCGGAAGGGCAACGTCCCCGTCGCCATTTCGTACAGCATTGCTCCAAACGAGAAGAGATCGCTGCGCGGATCGAGTTCCTTTGCCTTGGCCTGCTCCGGCGACATGTAAGCCACCGTGCCCAGCGCCGTCCCCGGGCTAGTCAGATGTTGCTCGTCCATCGTCGGCAGCGACGACCCCGCCTCGTTCTCACCCCGTCCTGGCTGTTCTGACACCTTCGCCAGTCCGAAGTCGAGAATCTTGGCGTGATTCCGCCGGGTCACGAAAATGTTCGCCGGCTTGATGTCGCGGTGAACGATGCCTTCCGCGTGCGCCGCGTCCAGCGCGTCCGCGATCTCGATGGCCAGCGATAGCAAGGTCTCCAATTCGAGCGGTCGACCCCCGATCAGATGCTTCAGCG
>CATPCO010000503.1 GCA_955652925.1 uncultured Xanthobacteraceae bacterium
CGCATCGCCGTTTGGACCGGCGATACTCGTGACACAAGACCCATAGCGGACCTCAACGGCCCGATTAGCCAACCGGTTGCGCTGCGTGGCGTGGCGTCTCCGATGGACTCTCACCGAAAACCGGTCGACCGGCGCCTGGGTTATAGTCTACGAAGGACGGATATCCACATGACGGCCGCAACCGAGAAAGGGATAAGCCATGGCTCCACAGCAACCTGCATCAGCGCGTGACCAAGTCCGCGACATTGTCCCGGCCCTTGTCGATCTCAGCGAGCGGGTGCTGTTCGGGGAGGTATGGGAGCGCCCCGGCCTCTCCAAGCGCGACCGCAGCCTGATCACGTGCGCCACCCTGATAGCGCTCGGCCGCGAGAAGCAACTGGTCGGCCACCTGCAACGCGCGCTCGACAACGGGCTCAAACAAAGCGAACTGAGCGAGGTCATTACCCATCTCGCGTTCTACGCCGGCTGGCCGGCGGCGATGACCGCGGCGCTCGTCGCCAAGCAGGTGTTCGAAGGCCGCTAGCGATGGCTCGCCAAGGGCGCTCGGCGCCATAAGGATTGAGGTCGAACTGGCGCGGGACGCGTCGGACGAAGCCGCGCGCGCGCAAGGCGCAGGAGGTCGTGACCACCCGGGCGGGTGCATCGGCTACCGCTAAAAGCGGCTCGTGCCATTTGACCGAGTAGCATGATCGTTATTGGGGCACTCAGCAGCAGTAAGCCTTTGCGACGGCATGTCCGCAGCTGGCGGGAGGAGACATAACGGTACCCGAGTAGCATTCGGGTTTTGACCCGACTCGGACATAAGCGGCGCAGAATACTGCGTTGCGGGGTCGGCCTCTGGCCCCGGTTCAAGCCCCTCTCAACGTGGGCACGGGTGTGCTACCTTTCATGCCCCCTGGCGTGGTCCTGAGCGTCGAGGTAGGGCTTCATGAGAGGGTGGCCACTTGTCACGTCGATCGCGTTGGTGACATCGCCGCTCGATAGGCCCGTGCAGTGGCGGGCGAGCAGCGATGAAAACGCGCCGTAAGACGACGAAGCTCAAGCGCCGCAAGGCGCCGACTGCTGCGCGCGGTCGCGGTTGCTCGGCCGCCGATCTGCAAGAACAACTGGACCGTCGGACCCATGAGCTCACCGAGGCGCGGGAGCAGCAGGAGGCGACCAGCGAAATCCTGCGAGTGATTTCGAGCTCGCCGACCGATGTGCAACCGGTCTTCGATACGATTGTACGGAGTGCCGTAAGGCTCTGCGACGGCGTAATCGGTGCCTTGAACACATTCGACGGCGAGCTAACGAACGTCGCTGCTCTCTACAATTACACGCCAGAAGCGCTGGCGGCCGTCCAGCGAATGTATCCGATGCGGCCAGGCCGCCAACAGCTCACGGGGCGAGCCATTCTGACTCGAACGATTGTCCATGTTCCCGATGTCCTGAGCGACCCCGAATACGCGCCTGACATCGCGCTCGCCGGAGGCTGGCGCGGTGGGCTCGCCGTCCCGATGATCCGCAACGAGGCCGTCATCGGGGTGATACTCGTCATGCGGGCGCAGGCGGGTCCCTTCTCACAAGAGCAAATCGAGCTGCTGAAGACATTCGCCGACCAGGCGGCGATTGCGATCGAGAACGTGCGGCTGTTCGAGAACGTGCGGGAGAAGAGCGGGGCACTTATGGAAGCCAATACCCAGCTCGCCGAGGCGCTGCAGCAGCAGACCGCCACCGCCGACGTGCTCAAGGTCATCAGTCGCTCGACCTTCAATCTGCAGTCGGTGCTGGACACGCTCGTTGAATCGGCCATGCGATTGTGCCGCGCGGATAATGTCGTGATTTTCTTGCAGGAAGGCGACAGATACCGCCTGACGGCGAATTTTGGGTACTCGCGTGAATATGAAAATTTCATGCGGCGGCATCCGATCTCGGCCGGCAGGGGCACAATCGCGGGCCGTACCGTGCTCGAGTGCAGGCCCGTTCATGTCGCCGACATCCAAGCTGATCCCGATTACACAATGCGGGAAGCACAAAGACTTGGTGGTTTCCGAACGATGCTGGGTGTGCCCCTCCTGCGGAATGGAATGCCGGTCGGTGTGATGACGCTTTTGCGAAACAGCGTCCATCCATTTTCGGAAAAGGAGGTTGATCTGGCCACTAGCTTCGCCGATCAAGCCGTTATCGCTATTGAGAATACGCGCTTGCTCAATGAATTGCGCGAATCGCTCCAGCAGCAGACCGCTACCGCTGACGTGCTCAAGGTCATCAGCCGGTCGACTTTCGATCTGCAGACCGTTCTTGATACGCTGGTGGAGTCGGCGGCCCGGCTGTGCGAAGCCGATATGGCCGTCTTGGCGCGACCCAAAGGTGGCCATTATCACTTCGAAGCGACGTTTGGATTTTCGCCAGAATACAAGGAGTTCGTGGCAAGCCATCCGGCCGCGATCGACAAGGGGACGGGGACCGGCCGAACCCTCGTCGAGGGCACCATCACGCACATTCCGGATGTCCTGACCGACACGAAATACACGTACACCGAAGGCCAGAAAGATCGGGGGTTACCGTACCCTTCTTGCCGTTCCGATGCTCCGGGAAGGAATGCCCATCGGCGTTCTCAGCTTGCAGCGCAAGGCTGTACGGCCGTTCACCGAGAAGCAGGTCGCGCTGGTGACGACGTTTGCAGATCAAGCGGTGATTGCCATCGAGAACGTCCGATTGTTCGACGAGATTCAGGACAAGAGCCGGCAGCTTGCCGAGGCGAGCCAGCACAAGTCGCAGTTTCTCGCCAGTATGAGCCACGAGCTGCGCACCCCGCTCAACGCCATCATCGGCGTGACCGAGATGCTGCGCGAGGATGCGGAGGCAGCAAAGCAGGACCTCGAACCGCTCGACCGCGTGCTCGGCGCCGGACGCCACCTGCTCGCCTTGATCAACGACATTCTCGACCTCTCCAAGATCGAGGCCGGGCGGATGGAACTGCATCTCGATTCCTTCGCTCTCGCGCCGCTGATCAACGATGTCGTCAAGACCATCGA
>CATPCO010000504.1 GCA_955652925.1 uncultured Xanthobacteraceae bacterium
CGCGGGGCGACATCGGTATCGAAAACGTCATTCTTTCCTACGCCGCCGACAGCGGCGCGGACTTCATGGTGATGGGCGGCTACGGCCATTCGCGCCTGCGCGAATTTGTGCTCGGCGGGGTCACGCGCGGAATTCTCGGCTCCATGACGCTGCCCGTGCTGATGTCGCATTGAGCACGCCGGCACCGCCAAGTAGCTGGACGGCTTCTGATATTTCGATGGAACCCTGAAAGTCCGGCCGGCGTTGTCTAGCCGCTTTCCGAGTTGATTTCGTGCGTTTCGCACTGACGTCGTCTCTGTGTTCTGGCGTCAGCACTGCCGCATTCGCTCGCGCGCAAAACGGACGGGAGAGCTAACGGATGACGGCCGCTTTCCCGTTTGGACTTGAAGAGGAATATTTCCTGGTCGATGCCAGGAGCAAGCTCCTCGCCGGCGATGTTCCACTCGCTTTCTTCGAGGCTGCAAAACGCGCGACGAAAGGACGAATCTCGCAGGAATTCCTGCAGCCCCAGATCGAGGTGCAATCGTCGCCGCACGTCAGCATGCGCGATGCCAGTCGCGAGCTGCGGGAACTGCGGCGAATCGTATCGACGGTCGCCGCCCAGCATGGCTATTGCATTCTCGCCGCCGGCACGCATCCGAGCGCGCTGTGGCCCGGTGCGCAACCGACGCCGAAGAAGCGCTACGACATCGTGATGCACGATCTGCAAATGATCGGGCGGCGCGATCTCCTGTGCGGGATGCACGTGCATGTGGAGCTGCCGGATGCCAATGACCGGGTCGACGTCATGTACCGGATGCTGCCGTATCTTCCGCTCTTTCTTGCACTCTCGACGTCCTCGCCCTTCTGGCAGAGGCGCCGCACCGGCTTGAAAGGTTACCGGCTTGCCGCCTACGACGAGCTGCCCCGCACCGGCGTGCCTGAGCTGTTCCGCACGCGCGAGGAATTCGATGCCTATGTGAGCGCACTGGTGCGCGCCGGCGTCATCCAGGATTCGAGCTTCATCTGGTGGGCCATCCGCCCGTCGCTGGTCAATCCGACGCTGGAGCTGCGCGCGCCCGACAGCTGCACGCTGGTCGAGGATACGATTGCCATTGCGGCGCTCTATCGCACCGTTGCGCGTCATCTTTACCTCAACCGCTCGTGCAACGCCGGGCTTAATGCGGTGCAACGCGCGCTCGTGATCGAGAACAAATGGCAGGCGCAGCGCCATGGCGTGAACGCCATTTTCGTGACCGAGGACGGCGGGATCACCGTTGCCGACATGCTCGAGCGCACCATCGAGGAGACGGTGGCCGACGCGGCGGCGCTCAACTGCACCGCCGAGATCGGCCGCTGCCGCGCCATTGTCGGCTCCGGCACCTCTGCCGACGCTCAACTCGCGGTGTTTGACGCGCACGGCGCCGGCAAGAGCCGCGACGCTGCGTTGCGCGCCGTGACGGAATGGATCAGCGTAGCGACGCTGCAGTAATAAATTCCCGGATTTCGCCAGGCGATTATCCCGGACGTGAAGTCCGGGATAATGACCTTTTTCCGTCCGGCGGCGGTTCCCCGGCCACCTATTGGCTCATTCGGGCGACACCCCAACAAAGTCCGCCCGTTCGATGTGAGCTGGCTCACATTGCCGCGCGGCTTGTGCCGCTATCTTCCCGGCGAGGCAAAAGTCCACGGGAGATGAGCAATGCGCCCGCAAGCTTACTCGCTTTTCGCCGGCACAGAGTCGAAGCCGGCCGCTTCACCGCAAACTCGACGGCATCGGATTGCGGAAATCAGGACAGCGTTGATGGCCAGGCTCCGCGAATGGCGCCGGCGCGTTCGCACCCGCAATGAGCTCCTCACGCTGACGGCGCGCGATCTGCGCGAGATCGGCTGGACGCGCGCGGAGGCGAAAGCGGAGGCGCGCAAGCCCTTCTGGGAAGCGTGAGTCTCGCTTCCAGCTCATGCGTATTCGTCGCGCAGGCGCACCCACTCCATGTGATATGTGAGCTTGCCCTCGTCGCGCCCCTTGGGCGCGATGTCGAGGTAGTGATAGGAGCCGTTGAGCATGTCGAGGCCGCGCGAATAGCAGGAATAGGTGTGATAGAGGACGCCGTCTTCGTCCTTGAAGAACACACTGATCACGGGGACGTCTTCGATCGTGAAACGGCGGGTGCCGTAATTGGAATTGTTGCCGCCCTTGGCGATCTCTTCCTTGGTAAGATAGGCGCCGAAGTCATGATTGAAGATGCCTTCGGCTCCGCAGGAGACCCATTCGAAGGTCCAGCCCATTCTTGTCCTGAACGCTTCGATCTTTTCGATCGGCGCGCGAGAGACTGCCGCAAGGTTGACGTCACGGCCGCGCAAGTGGATCACCACCCGCTCGAAATTGTCGGCCCAGAAGGAGCAGCTCTTGCAGGCGCTCTCCCAGTCCGGGTGGAACATCAGATGATAGATGACGAGCTGCGACTTGCCGCGGAAGAGATCGGAGAGCTTGACCTTGCCCGCGCGGCCGTCGAAGACGTAATCGCCGATCTTGACCCACGGCAGCTCACGCCGCCGGCGGTTGAGCTCGTCGCGTCTTCTGGTGAATTCCTTCTCTTCCGCAAGATGTTTGATGCGCGCGGCAAGCCATTCCTCGCGCGAGACAACGGGATGATTAATCACGGATCTCTCCATCGATGGGTGCACAATCAGTTGGATACAGACGGGTCTGTTGCGTCAAGGCATGATCGCGGGGTAGTGAACAAGAACCATGCTCTTTCTCGTCGTTTCCACGCCGCGGCCCGAGCGACCCGCCAAAGTTGCGAGCAGACGGCAGTCATTCTGGCCGTGGATCGCCAGTTACCAGGAGAGCGGTATTTGCCGGCACGTCTATGCCCGCGCCGGGCGCGGCGCCGTTGCGGTCTTTGATGTGGCGAGCAACGAGGCCTTGCATCTCATTTTGAACGAATGGGCGGACATCATTCCCGCGCATTTTGATACCTACCCGCTTGTCGATCTTGAAGCCACGAAGCGCATGCTTGCCTCGCAAGCAGCAGCCGAGAGTGGGTGACAAGCCAGCCAAACGACCTCGCACACGTCTGTCAGCATTTGGGCGGCACGTAGGGCGGATTAGCGTAGCGTAATCCGCCGCACATCCAGCAAGTCGGCGGGTTACGGCGAAGACGCCTTAACCCGCCCTACGCACGTCTGTCAGCATTTCAACGGCACGGTTGTGTGCACGACAAGACCGCGAGCGCGTGCGTCGGGCACTGCGAGCGCGCGCAATCCGAATAGCGTCAGCGCCTGCACCTGCGCGCGCATCTGCGCCCGATCATGGCAGGGCGGCGCGAGCGGACCGATCAAGCCTTCCATGACTGCCCCAAGCAGGGCCGTTGCTGCAACAGCAGCGTCCTGATCTTGCAAATGCTGCGCTCCAACTGCTGCACGGATGAGTTTTTCGAACGAGCCGGCAACGGCGCGACGAAAAGACAGGATAACGGTTTCGAGCTCCGGCTCGCCCGGTTGGGTCATGAGGGCGAGCACGAGCCCGCGCCGCGAGATGGCGCGCGCGGCAAATGTGGTGACCGCGGCCGCGAGCGCGGAGAGCGGGCCTGGCGCTTGTGCGGCCGCCTGATCGAGTGCTGCGATTTCCTGTTCGGAAACCATTCTCACGACCGCGGCGAGGAGATCGGCTTTCGAGGGGAAATAGCGATACACCGTGCCGGCGGCGATGCCCGCGCGCTCGGCAACGGGGATGATCTGCACGGCGGCGATTCCTTGCTCAGCCAACGCGGCGCAAGCCGCCGCGAGGATGGTTTCCCGGCGCGCGGAAAGCCTGCGTATGACTCTTTCCGTCTGGCGATAAGGCATTGTCGCTGTGCTCTGATAGTAAAAAATGAACTTGAGGAGTCCCGATGAGCAAAGGGATACCTGAAATCAGACGCTTCTTGCCGCCCGTGCCGCCGGAGGCTATGTTATAACAATATGACAACATAGCGATCGTCTAAGGATTCACGATGAAGACTGCTATTCGCAAAATGGGAAACTCGCATGGTGTGATTATTCCGAAGCCGCTGCTTGCGGAGGTTGGGGCCAAGGCGGATGATCAAGTCGACTTGGCGGTCGAGAATGGAAAAATCGTCATTGCGCCGATCCGGAGAAAGCCTCGCTCTGGCTGGGTAGAAGCCAGTAAGCGACTGGCTGCGGCCGGTGATGGCGGCCTCGTGTGGCCTGAATTCGGCAGTGATGCCGATAAGGACCTTAAATGGTAGCGCGCGGTGAGATATGGCTCGCGCGGTTGGACCCAACTGAGGGGCATGAAATTCGAAAAGCGCGGCCGTGTCTGGTCGTTTCTCCTCCAGACATTCACGATCACCTTCCGTTAGTTCTTGCCATTCCAATGACGACGGGAAGTGCGCCCGCGCCATACCGGATTCCTATCAGGTTTCGCGGCAAACACGGCTTGATCTTGCTGGAGCAGATCAGAGTTCTTGATAGGCGGCGGCTTGTGCAACGTCTTGGGGCGGTGGGAAAGTAACATTGCTGGCCGTACTGGCTACTCTTCAGGAGATGTTCGCGCCGTGAACGAAGCAACTGCACGGCCTAAGGCGCGCATACCGCCTAGATCTGATTATCTCGAATACGATCCCGCGGCGATCGAACGGCGTGCGGTTTACCGGCTCCTCACCGGCGCGGTGGTCCCGCGGCCGATTGGCTGGGCCTCCACCATCAGCCCCGCAGGCCGGACGAATCTCGCGCCGTTTTCCTTCTTCACAGTGGTGTGCGTCATACCGCCCATGGTCTCGCTGACGATCGCGCGCAATCCCGATCGAAGCGAGAAGCACACCCTGCGC
>CATPCO010000505.1 GCA_955652925.1 uncultured Xanthobacteraceae bacterium
GTCCCCATAGTTGGTGAGCCCATCGTTGAGACCACGGGCACGGCTTTCCGGCATGGCGGAGGTCCTCACGTGAATGGTTACGCGAATGTGAAGCGGCAGGCGCAATCAGGCACAATTGGCGCAAGACAAGTAAAGCCTTCGCGCGGCATGCAGGATAAGTAAAGCGCTCGCGGGCAGGACCTGGGAGGACCGAATGGTGAGTAGACGGACCCCACAGTATCCGAGTACTACTCGCTCCTCGCTGCTCACTACACTTGATCGAGATCAATCAGGCCGCCCGCACGCGCGTTTATGACCGCTCGACAAACCGATCGAAAGCCTTCTAGAACGGGCATTCCGCTGGACCGCGCAGTCATGGATTACGACAGTTATTTCGAGAACGCGCTTGGCAGGTTGAAGGACGAGCGGCGCTACCGCGTTTTTGCCGATCTCGAACGGCTGGCCGGCCGGTTCCCGCGCGCAATCTGGCACTCGCCGGAGGGGCCGCGCGACGTGATCGTATGGTGCTCCAACGATTACCTTGGAATGGGCCAGCATCCCAAGGTGATCGCCGCCATGGTCGAGACCGCCGCCCGCATGGGCACCGGGGCGGGCGGCACGCGCAATATCGCGGGCACCAACCATCCCCTGGTCGAGCTCGAACGCGAGCTCGCCGACCTGCACGCCAAGGAGGCGGCGCTCGTCTTCACATCCGGCTACGTGTCCAACCAGACCGGGATTGCCACCATCGCAAAGCTCCTCCCGGACTGCCTGATCCTCTCGGATGCCTTGAATCACAACTCCATGATCGAGGGGGTGCGGCAATCGCAATGCGAAAAGCGGATTTTCCGCCATAACGACATGGGGCATCTCAAAGAGCTGCTCAAAGGGGCCGAGCCCGGGCGCCCCAAGCTCATTGTGTTCGAAACGCTCTATTCCATGGACGGCGACGTGGCGCCTATCAATCTCATCTGCGATCTCGCCGAACAGTATGGCGCCATGACCTATGCCGATGAGGTGCATGCGGTCGGAATGTATGGCGCGCGCGGCGGCGGGCAGGCCGAAGTGCAGGGCGCCATGGCGAGGCTCGACGTGATCGAGGGAACGCTCGCCAAGGCGTTCGGCTGCTTGGGCGGCTATATTACCGGCCGGCTGGCGCTGATCGACGCGGTGCGCAGTTACGCGCCGGGCTTCATATTCACCACCGCGCTGCCGCCTGCGATCTGCGCCGCCGCGGCGGCGGCGATCCGGCATCTCAAGGCGTCGGGCTTCGAGCGCCAGCGCCACCAGGAGCGCAGTGCGCGTGTCAAAGCCGTGCTTGCTTCTGCCGGGTTGCCTGTCATGGCGAGCGCTACCCACATCGTTCCGGTGCTCGTGGGTGGGCCGGAGCGATGCAAGCAGGCGAGCGATCTTCTGCTCGCCGAGCACGCGATCTATATCCAGCCGATCAATTATCCCACTGTGCCGAAAGGAAGCGAGCGGCTGCGCATCACGCCGTCGCCCTATCATGACGATGCGCTGATCGACGCTCTCGCCGAGGCGTTGGTCGACGTCTGGGATCGGCTCGACTTGCCGCGCAGGGAGCGTGCCTGGGCGGCCGAGTAGATTTTTTCATGCTGCAGGCTTGGGTCGTCATCGCCTTTGCGCTCGGCTATATCGGCCTGCTCTTTATTGTTGCGACTTACGGCGATGAAACCCGGCGCCTCGGACGCCAACGGCGATGGCGCCGTTTCATTTATCCGTTGTCGCTTGCGATCTACTGCACGTCGTGGACGTTTTTCGGCTCCGTCGGGTTGGCCTCACGGACCGGGTTTGATTTTCTGACCATCTATATCGGTCCGATGCTGGTCATCGGTCTCTGCTCGCCGCTGATCACGCGCATCGTGCGTCTTGCGAAGGCGCAGAATATCACGTCCATCGCCGACTTTATTGCCGCGCGTTACGGCAAGGCGCAGACCGTCGCAGCCACCGTGGCCCTGATCGCGATCATCGGCACCATTCCTTATATCGCGTTGCAGCTCAAAGCGGTGTCGTCCTCGCTCACGACAATTCTCGTGCATACCGGGCCTGCGAGCGCGGCAATGCAGCCTGTACTCGGCGACATCGCATTCTATGTCGCGCTCGCAATGGCGATGTTCGCGGTCCTGTTCGGCACTCGTCATATCGATGCGACCGAGCATCAGGACGGCCTGATGCTCGCGATTGCGACCGAATCTCTGGTCAAGCTCATCGCCTTCGTCGCGGTCGGCGTATTTGTCACGTTCTGGATGTTCGACGGGCCTATTGCATTGTTTTCTCAGGCGCTCAATGAGCCGCATGCGGCCGCCGCGCTCACCCGCGAGCCTGCGGTAGCGAGGCTCGCCGCCATGACTTTGCTTTCACTGTTTGCGATCGTACTGCTGCCCCGTCAGTTTCACGTTACCGTCGTCGAGAACAACAGCGAGGACGAGATCAAGCGTGCCGCCTGGCTGTTTCCGCTCTATCTAGTGCTGATCAACCTGTTCGTGGTTCCGATCGCGCTGGCAGGTCTGCTCACATTTCCCGAGAGCGACGTCGACAGCGACATGTTTGTCCTGGCGCTCCCGCTGGCCGCGCGGTCCGACTTGTTCACGATTGCCGCGTTTGTCGGCGGGCTGTCGGCGGCGACCGCAATGGTGATCGTGGAATCGGTCGCTCTCGCCATCATGATATCGAATGACATCATCATGCCGCTCGTGCTGCAGCGGCGCGAGACGTTGATCAGCCGCCGCGAGAACGTCGGAGGCTTGCTGCTCGCAGTGCGCCGGACAGCGATCTTCGTGATCCTGTTTCTCGCTTACGTCTACTACCGCCTGGCCGGAGACGCACAACTGGCCTCGATTGGACTTTTGTCCTTCGCCGCCATTGCACAACTGTCGCCGGCCTTCTTCGGCGGCTTGATCTGGCGCCGCGCGACGGCACGCGGCGCCATGGCCGGCATGACCATCGGCATTCTAGCGTGGACGTACACGCTGCTCATCCCGAGTCTTGCCGATGCCGGCATCGTCGGCCAGGGCTTGCTCGCGCAAGGGCCATGGGGAATTGCGGCCTTGCGGCCGCAAGCGCTGCTCGGGGTCGACCTGCCGCCGCTTGCGCACGGCGTGATCTGGACACTGTCGCTCAATCTGTTGGCGTACGTGATTTTCTCAATCGGCCGCGCGCCGGCCGCCATCGAGCGCCTGCAAGCCGACCTGTTCGTTCCGTCCCAGCTCACGCCTATTCCGCCGGGCTTCCGCCTCCGGCGCTCCTCGGTTGCGGTCGAGGAGCTTACCACCACGGTGGCGCGCTATCTGGGCGCGAAACGCACCCGCATATCCTTTGACAGCTACGCGTTGTCGCGGGGGCTGCCTATTGAGCCGAGGGCGGAGGCGGATTTCCAGCTGCTGCGCTATGCCGAGCATTTGCTCGCATCCGCAATCGGAGCAGCCTCGTCCCGCCTCGTGCTGTCGCTTCTCCTGCGCAAGCGCACCGTCTCGAGGAAGGCGGCGCTTAAGCTGCTCGACGACGCCAATGCTGCGATTCATTACAACCGGGAAATCCTGCAAACCGCTCTCGATCATGTCCGGCAAGGCATTGCCGTCTTCGACAAGGAACTGCACCTCGTATGCTGGAATCGTCAGTTCGGAGACCTGCTTGCGCTGCCGGCGCAGCTCACACGCGTCGGCACCAGTCTCGACGAGATCCTGCGCTTCAAGGCGGAGCGCAGCAGCGACGATCACGAAACGATCGAGGCCATGGTACGCGAGCGGCTGGCCCGCTACGCCGAGACCGGCGAGCCGTTCCTGGAACGCTCGCCTGAGGGCGATCTGGTCATGGAAGTGCGCGCCAATCCGATGCCGGACGGAGGCATCGTTACGACCTTCACCGATATCACCCCAAGTGTGCAAGCCGCCGAGGAGCTCGAGCGCGCCAACGAATCGCTCGAACGGCGCGTGCAGGAGCGCACCGAGCAACTCACGCGACTCAATGCCGAGCTTGAGCGCGCCAAGGGACAGGCCGAGCAGGCCAACATCTCGAAGACTCGATTTCTCGCCGCTGCGAGTCATGACATCCTGCAGCCGCTCAATGCGGCGCGTCTCTACGTCACCAGCCTGGTGGAGCGTCAAACGGCCGA
>CATPCO010000506.1 GCA_955652925.1 uncultured Xanthobacteraceae bacterium
GCGTTGTGACCGCGCTCAAGGCGCCGATCAGGGTCGCGGGCTCAAAGAGCGAAACGAAAGAAGGATGGTCACCCGGGTCCATCGCCAGACTGTCGGAGATGAAAAACAGATCGAATTTTCCCCGCTCGGCGATGCGTGCAATCGAGACCATCACCGGAAAGCTGCAGCTCGTCGTCATCGCGCCGGGGTAGCGCCATCCGGCGGAGTGATTGCCCGTGCCGAGCACGAACACACCGAGATGCATCTGGCGTTTGGGTCGGGGCATGTTAAAGCTTTGATACCTCGATCTGCCCGTTTGAGCGCACGAACCAATGCTCGCTGGCAAACGGTTTGCCCGCAAGGCGATCCGCCAGCCAATCCGCAACCAGTATGGGCGGGAACGGGCCGAGATTTGCCGAAGGCACGTTGCCTACGGAATGGCGCGATTCCTGGTAGACCACAATCTGCTTCGGACCTTTGACGGTCTTCACCAGCCGCTCGGAATGTTCGAGCGGGCTTAATTCCTCGCATTCGCCCGCGACCACGAGATAGGGCGCGTGAATTTTTTCCGCGTGGCCTTCCCAGGTGATGGTCTTGCGAAACCGATCGAACTCAGCCTCATCGGTAATCCCCGACATATACATGAAGCGTTTCTTGAAGGTCGGAGAAGCTTCCTGAAAGATGGTGTGACAGCCCGGCTCATGGCATACCGACATGGCGGCAAAGGCGCGGATGCGCGGCTCGTGCGCGCACAGGACCGTGCCGAAGAATGTGCCGAAGCTCGTGCCCGAGGCGCCAATTTTGTCGGCATCGATCTCGGGCCGGCGGCTCAGCCATTCCACCAGCGGCTTGCCGGCCGCCATCCAGTTCTCCACGGAAAAATACAGGCCGATCATCGGCGCCTCGTATTGGCCCGGGCCGTCGATGGCGAGCACCGCCATGCCGCGATTGAGAAAGCGGTCGCCGTAGAGCGCGACCTGGATTTCCTTGAAGCTGTCCATCCCGGGAATTGCGATCACCGCTGGAATGCGTCCGCCGGTATAACCCGGAGGCAGATGAAACCAGGCCGGGATGGCCTTGTCCTTTAACGGCACCCACACTGCTTCAACGTGGTGATCAGCGAGCGTGGCGTATTTCAGATAGCATTCGCGCTTCTTGTTGTTGCAGGCGATGTTGGTCTCGTCATTGCGATCGTAGGGCCATTGCGCCGCGCCCCAATGCACGGCCGCCATGAAATAATTGTCACGCGCAGTGAATTTGTGCCCGGCTTCTCCCGCAGCCTTGGCCTTGGCTTCACGCCGGCGCGCCGCCGCCTCGAATGCCGGCCCGATGTCGGCCATTTTCTTCACGCGTTCGCGGATACCGGCAAAATCCGCATTGGCCTCGTTGCCGCAGGGGCCGTTCAAATAGAGCGACCGTGGCTGGTCCCAGTCGATGCCGTTGGCGCGAATGATATTGTCAATGAGCCAGCGCTGCTCTTCGAAGCGGCGCACGCGGGGCTCGCCGCGCGTATCCGGAACAGGTTGTGGCGGGCTGACGACGGTCATGCGTTTTTCTCCTCCGTGCTCAGCGATCCCGCAGGGGCTCATAGGCCTGCCGAAGCGCAAGGTATAGGTGCGCAGCGCGCGCCACCGATGCATATGCGAACGCCTGCCTTTCGAGTGAGCTTTTCGCCCTTGAGAAATGCCGGACCGGGCGCCATTTCAGCGTGGTCCCAAACGGGTTGGCATGTCAGTTTCCTCCTCCGACAAAGTACCATCCCCTTATCTCGCCGGACTGTGGGGCTGCTGCCCACGCTGCGGCAAGGGCAAGCTGTTTGCCGGCTTTCTCAGCCTGCGGCCACGCTGTGAACACTGCGGCCTTGATTTTTCATTTGCGGATTCCGCGGACGGGCCGGCATTTTTTGTCATGTTTTTCTCCGGCTTCATTGTTGCGGGGTCGGCTTTGGCCGTCGAAATGATTTATGCGCCTCCCTATTGGGTCCACGCCGTCCTGTGGGTGCCTTTGATCCTGATCACCACGCTCGTGCCGTTGCGCCCGGTCAAAGGGTTGATGATCGCGCTGCAATATCATCATAAGGCGGCGGAGGGGCGCTTTACGCCCGGCGACGCTCCATGACGGCCAGCCGGAGCCGGCTTCGCAGCAGCATCGTCATGCCCGTCCTGTTCGCGCTTACTGCGGTCGCGATTTTTCTGGCGCTCGGCACCTGGCAACTCGAACGCAAGGCCTGGAAGGAAAATCTCATCAAAACCATGAACGAGCGGATTTCCGCCGCTCCCATCGAGTTGCCGGCGCGCGCGACATGGCCGCAACTTGATGCCACCCAGGATGAATTCCGGCATGTGCGCTTCTCCGCAACCTTTGTTCCCGACACCGGCGCCCTCGTCTATGCCGGCGCGCCCGCCTCGCACAGCGGTACGCCGGGACCAGGCTACTGGGCGTTTGCGCCGGCGCGCGTTGGAAGCGGAGACAAAATCGTGATCAACCGCGGCTTCGTGCCCGATGCGCGCACAGACGTGGTGGAGGGCGCCGCGCCGCCGGGCAAAGTTGCCGTGGCGGGAGTAATGCGCTGGCCGCAGGCGCCCGGCTATTTCACCCCGAAAGACGACCCCGATCACAACCTCTGGTTCGCGCGCGACCAGCTCGCCATTGCGGCCGGCAAGGGCTGGGGCGATGTCGCGCCGTTCTATGTCGATCTGGAATCACCCGCGCCTGCCGGCGGTCTCCCGAGCCCCGGCACGCCAACGGTGCAGTTGCGCAACGAGCACCTGCAGTACGCTATCACGTGGTACGGTCTCGCGGCCGTTGTGAGCATCATGTTCGGGTATTGGTTGGCAACTCATCGCCGCAGCGAGCGTGCGGCGGCTTCCTTGTAGAAGCGCTGCCCGCCCGTTATGTTTGGATTCGTTCGCTTGCCGCGAATGCAGGCGTTCGCCAGAACGCAAGTAGAACCAACAAGTTGCGCGGTGCTGGGGTGTACCCGCGCCGGCACGCAGCTTCGACCGGAGCCCGCAAGGCGCGTGCGCTACATCTCGACCAGGGGTGAGGCCCCGCCGCTTGGCTTCCTCGCAGCAACCCTTGCCGGGCTTGCCCGCGACGGCGGTCTCTACGTGCCCGCGACCTTTCCGCAGCTCGATGCGGATGCCATCGCCTCCTTCGCCGGCCGGCCCTATGCCGAGGTGGCGGTCGAAATCATGCGGCCGTTCATTGGCGAGGAGATTGCCGACTACGACCTCGCCCGTATCGCGCGGGAAGCGTACGGTAATTTCCGCCATCCCGCAGTTGCGCCGCTGCTGCAGTTCGGCGTCAGCGACTTCGTGCTCGAGTTGTTTCACGGGCCGACGCTGGCCTTCAAAGATCTGGCCATGCAGTTTCTCGGGCGGATCATGGACCACGTGCTCACCGCACGCGGGGAGCGCGCCACCATCGTGGTGGCGACATCCGGCGATACCGGCGCCGCGGCGATGGAGGCGTTCCGCGGCCGCGCGCGCGCCGATTTGTTTGTGCTGTTTCCGCGCGGGCGCATCTCCGATGTGCAGCGGCGAATGATGACCACCGTTCCCGACGCAAACGTCCAGGCGCTCGCGATCGAAGGCACATTCGACGATTGCCAGGCGATCGTGAAAGGCATGTTCAATCACCGTGAGTTCTGCGATTGCACGCGCCTCTCCGGCGTCAATTCGATCAACTGGGCTCGCATCGTCGCGCAGGTCGTCTACTATTTCACCGCCGCGGTTGCTCTCGGGTCGCCGCAGCGCAAGGTCGCGTTCACGGTGCCAACAGGAAATTTTGGAAACGTCTATGCGGGTTATGTTGCGCTGCGCATGGGCCTGCCCATCGATCGCCTGGTGATCGCGACGAACGTGAACGACATTCTCACCCGAACCATTGCGACCGGCAGCTATGATCTTCGCGATGTGGTCGCGACATCATCCCCCTCCATGGATATTCAGGTGGCGTCCAATTTCGAGCGCCTGCTGTTCGAACTGTATGGTCGCGACGCGCGCGCCGTGCAGATGCTGATGGGTAATCTCGCGCAGTCGCGGCGATTTGCGCTTTCTGCCAGGGCGCTCTCGGGACTACGGGCCCAGTTCTCTGCCGACCGGGTAGACGAAAACGAAACCGCGGCAACGATGCGAACCATGTTGCGAGAAACCGGCCAATGCATCGATCCTCACACAGCTGTCGGGATCGCGGTCAGCGAGAAAGAAACGCGCGATCCCTCTGCTCCGATGGTCGTGCTGGCGACCGCCCACGCGGCGAAATTTCCCGATGCGGTACAGGCGGCATGCGGCGTGCGACCGTCGCTCCCCGAGTGGCTCGCCGATCTCGACCAGCGGCCGGAACGCGTTACGGTGCTTCCCGTCGATCAAATGGCAGTTGAGAAACACATTCTTTCATTCAGTCGCGCTGCACCCGCAGGAGCCGCCGCATGAGCGTTGAAGTGACCCGTCTTCCGTCCGGTCTCGTGGTGGTGACGGATCGGATGGCGCATCTCGAGACCGCCTCGCTTGGCGTGTGGGTCGGTGCCGGCAGCCGCGACGAACAGCCGGATGAGCACGGCATATCTCATCTGCTTGAACATATGGCGTTCAAGGGCACGTCGCGGCGGAGCGCGCGGCAGATCGCGGAAGAGATCGAGGCCGTCGGCGGCGATCTCAATGCGGCCACTTCGGTCGAAACCACAGCCTACTACGCGCGCGTATTGCGAGCAGATGTTCCGCTCGCGCTCGATGTGTTGTCCGACATTCTCACTGATCCGGCATTTGATGCCGAGGAGCTTCGGCGCGAGCAGAACGTTATCGTGCAGGAGATCGGAGCCGCCGAGGACACGCCCGATGATCTCATCTGGGACCGGCTGCAAGAGGTCGCCTTCGCCGGCCAAGCCGTCGGGCGCTCCATCCTGGGAACACCGGCGACTGTGCGTTCATTCAATCGCGCCTCCCTTGCCGCCTATCTCGCGCGCAACTACCGCGGCCCGGATATTGTGATTGCTGCCGCGGGTGCGGTCGATCATGATCGCGTGGTCGAGCAAGTCGAGCGCTCGTTTGCAAGCTTCACAGGTCCGGCAGCGCCGCCACCCGCGCCCGCGCACTTTGTCGGCGGCTCCCGCATCGAGTCGCGGGAGCTCGAACAGGTTCATATCGCGCTCGCCATGCATGGACTCCCGCATCGGGATCCCAGTCTCTACAGTCTCCAGATTTTCGCAAATGTACTCGGTGGCGGCATGTCCTCGCGGCTCTTTCAGGAAGTGCGGGAGCAGCGCGGGCTGTGCTATGCGATCTACAGCTTCCACTCGCCTTACAGCGATAGCGGTTTGTTTGGACTCTATGCCGGCACCGACGCAGCCGATGTGACCGAGCTGATGCGCGTCGTGGTGGATGAAATCAACGCTGTAGCCGAAACTGCGAACGAGGCGGAGGTCAACCGCGCCAAGGCTCAAATGAAGGCTGGCCTGCTCATGGCGCTGGAGAGCTCGGGGGCGCGCGCGGAGCAATTGGCGCGTCAGATGATCTACTGGGGCCGTCCCATTGCGCTCGATGAAATCGTGGCAAAGATCGAGGCGGTGACCGTAGAGAGCACGCGCGCCGCGGGCCGCGCCCTCATCCGGCGAGGCCGGCCGGCCATCGCGGCGCTTGGGCCTGGCGGCGGCCTGGAATCGGCCGCGGCAATCGCAGACGGGCTTGCCCGGCAGGCCGCGTGAGATGGGAGGACACGTGTCCCGGATGCGATGCAGCGCGACGCGGATGAAGCATCCTCATTGAATATGGCATTCTTCCGCAGTGTCACGCTGTCTGACCTGACGCCCGCGATTTCCGGCGATGGCGTGCTGCTGCGGCCGGCGCAAATGTCGGACTGTTCGGCATGGATCCGGCTGCGCGAAGAGAGCCGCGAGTTCCTCACGCCCTGGGAGCCGACCTGGCCGGCTGACGATCTCACCCGCGCATCTTTTCGCCGCCGGATCAGGCGCTACGCCGAAGACCAGCGCAGCGATGTCGCTTATGCATTTTTCATCTTCCGCAAAAGCGACAACGTGCTTGTAGGAGGCCTCACCCTCGCCAATATCCGGCGCGGATGCGCTCAGGCTGGCAGTCTCGGCTATTGGATGGGCGCCGCCTATGCCCGGCAAGGTCACATGACGGCCGCCGTCAACGCGCTCCTGCCGTTCGCGTTCGACACCCTCAAGCTGCACCGCGTCGAAGCCGCCTGTATTCCGGCCAACGCCGGCTCCATACGGCTCTTGGAAAAAACCGGCTTCACGCGCGAGGGTTTTGCGCGCCAATATCTATGCATCGACGGCATCTGGCAGGACCACTTGCTCTACGCCAAGCTCGAAGGCGACCGGTAAATTCTCGGCATTTCTTCGATTTGCCAAAGGCTTGGGCGTATCGCGCGGAGGCGACAAACCAGCCTTGGGTAGTGGGTCAGTTTGAATCACTACCCGGCCTTGGGCCTGCCACGGTTTGGCTGCTATAAGGAGAATGGGTCAAAGCGTTTGCGTAAGAGAGCCTGAGAAGAGCAATGTCGGGGGAAGACAACAAGCGAGGGAGTACGAGCGGCCGCGCAGGGGCACTTATCATCGCGGTCCTGGTGTCGGGTTGCTCGTCAGCGTCCAGTGTGGTGGACCGATACGAGACCACGCAGTCCACGACGCCGTCATGGAGCGCGCGGATTTCGAGTTTCTTTTCCGGCGCCAAACCGGGCGTAACCCAGCCCGCATCCCCTACCGCCTCCGCTCCGGAAGTGGAATGCCCGGGTGTTGATATTCGCTCCGGCGCATCGACCTTGAACATCACGGTGAAGCCCGACCAGGCGACGGCCGGAGACGTGAAATACCAGCTCTCATTCGGGCAAACCGCGCGCGAATGTCAGGTGCAGAGCGGCACCATGTCCATCAAGGTCGGTGTTCAGGGCCGGGTCATTATGGGGCCTTTCGGCGCGCCCGGTTCGGTTGATATTCCGCTGCGCTACGCCGTGGTGCGCGAGGGGCCGGAACCCAAGATCATCGTGACCAAATTCAAGCGGGGCAGTGCCGTCATCGGGCCCGGTCAGACGCACGTTCAATTTGTCGACATCGAGGAGGGGCTGAGCTTCCCACTGCCGCCGGCGACGGAGCTTGAGGCCTATGTCGGCTACGTCGGATTCGATGAGGTCGTCGACAGTAACGAGAAGAAGCCGGCGAGGTCCGCAAAAAGGCCGGCGCCACGCCAGCAGTAACGCGCGCGCTACCACCCGCGCAGTGCAACGACCGTCCCTTTGAGGTGGCGCAGATCGGCGACGATGGTGCGCGCGCCCGCCGCGATGAGCGCGCCGCCGAGCTCCCCGTGCGCATGGCTCCCGCCGACGAAACCGATCGCATTCATGCCTGCTGCCTTGGCGGCGCTCACGCCGGCAGGGGAGTCTTCAACCACGATACAGTCGCGCGGCTCAACGCCCATCCGCCCTGCGGCATGGAGGAAGAGGTCGGGCGCAGGCTTCCCGTTGGGAACGTCGGCTGCGGAAAACACGTAATCGAAGAAACGGGCGAGCCCCCCCGTCTCCAGGCTTGCGCGAATGCGGTCGGGCGTTGATGAGGACGCGACGCATTTCGGTCCGCGCAACCAGGTGAGAGCATAGGCTGCATGCGGGACAGGGCGCAGGTCGGCCCGCAAGCGCGCGACAGTGGCAGCGGTCAGCCTGCCGGCGAAACTGGGCGGCAGCTTGCAATTGCCAGCGGTCTCCACCATGGCAATCATGTCCGCAGGCCGGCGGCCGAAGAAAAAACGCAGCACCAGCTCAGGCGTGAGCGGAATTCCGACGCGGGTGAATTCCTCCGCCGCGACTGCGGCGGCAATCGGCTCGCTATCGACCAGCACCCCGTTGCAGTCAAAGATGATCACGAAAGCCCCGCCCCCTGCACCGCTGCGGCAGTGCATTTTCTTTACGCCATTCCCCCGACACGAATCGCTTCGACAGGATAGGAATCGCGCGCGCGTGGCAAAAGTCGGGCACGGCCCGGGGCAGGCGTTGTGCACAGAATTATTGTCCGCAGGGGACAACTACTCAATTGAACTTGTCGCTGAGCGCGGCGATCCCCTCGGTCAGAAGATCGTCTGCGACCTTGTCCTTTACTTTGCGGCCAAGGATGGTCCCGGCGGCCGCGACCGCGGCGTCGGCTGCGGCAGAGCGGACATCGGCCACGGCCTGGGCTTCCGCCTGGGCGATCCGCTCCTGCGCCATCTTGGTGTGGCGCGCGATGAAATCTTGCAGCTTGGCCTCTGCTTCCGCCGCGAGCCTCTCCGCGTCCGCCTTGGCGCCCGCAATGATCCCTTCCGCCGCGCGCTCGATTTCCTGCTGCTTGCGCTGATACCCGGCAAGCAGAGCCTGTGCCTCTTCTTTGAGCCGGCGAGCTTCGTCAAGCTCCGCCTTGATGCGATCGCGCCGATCGTCGATGCCCTTTATGAGCATCTTGTGCACCTTCAAATAGCCGAGCACCGCCAGGAAGATGACGAAGGCGATGGCAACCCAGGTTTCGGCCTCAAGCATTTGGTTGCCCATCATGCGGAACTTTCAGGGCTTCGGCGATCTCATGATCCGAGGCGCGCAGCCCGGTCAGCCGCTCGACGATTGCGCCTGCTGCTTCGCCTGCGATGCCGCGCACATTGCTCATGGCCGAGGCGCGGCTGGCGGCAATGCTTTTCTCGGCTTCCGCGATGTGCACGTTGAGGCTGGCATCGAGCTCCTTGCGCCGCGCCTCGGCGGCGGCAGAGGCGCTTTGGCGCGCCTCGTTCTCGAGGATCTGCGCGCGTCCCTTTGCGTCACTGAGCGCTTGTTCGTGCGCCGCCAGCACGGCCTGGGATTTGGCTCCGAGCTGATCGGACTGAGCAAGATCGTCCGAGATACGACGGCGGCGGGCCTCCAGGATTGATCCGATCCGCGGCAGCGCGATGCGCGACATCAGCAAATAAAGTACGCCGAAGGTGATCGCCAGCCAAACGAGCTGGGCGGCAAAGTAAGTCGAGTCGAACGGCGGAAACTTGCCGCCATGCTCGCCGGCCGGAGCATGCTCGGTCGAGGTGACGGGTTGCGCGCTGCTCTGGGCCATTTCGGTACCGGCGCGTGGGTGATGGCTTGCCCGCTCAGATCGCGTACAGCAACAAGAGTGCGATCAAAAGCGAAAAGATCCCGAGCGCCTCGGTCACGGCGAAGCCGAAGATGAGATTGCCGAATTGGCCTTGCGCCGCAGAGGGATTGCGCAACGCCGCGGCCAGATAATGACCGAAGATCGTGCCGACTCCGACGCCGGCTCCGCCCATGCCGATGCAGGCGATGCCGGCGCCGATCAACTTTGCAGCCGCAGGTTCCATGACGAAGCTCCCTTTGGTTCGATTGGTTCGATTGGAGAGGCCCGCAGCCTCAATGGCCGGGGTGAATGGCGTCGTTGAGATAGATGCAGGTCAGAATGGCGAACACATAGGCTTGCAGGAAGGCGACCAGCAGCTCCAGCGCGGTCAGCGCAACCGTAAGGCCAAGCGGCAGGATTGCCCCGAACCAGCCGATAACGCCGGCGGCGGCCAGCATGGTAACGAAACCGCCGAACACTTTCAGCGTGATATGGCCGGCGAGCATATTCGCGAACAGCCGCACGCTATGGGATACCGGACGCGAGAGGAACGAGAGCACCTCGATCGCACTGACCAGCGGCAGGATATAGATCGGAATTCCGGTTGGAACGAAAAGTTTGAAGAAGCGCAGGCCGTTCTTCCAGAAGCCGTAGACGAGGACCGTAAAGAACACCAGCAAGGCAAACGCAACCGTGATGATGATGTGGCTGGTGACGCTGAAGGTATAGGGGATGATCCCGATCACGTTGAGCACGAGAATGAACATGAACAGACAGAATACGAGCGGAAAGAATTTCATCCCCTCTTCGCCGGCGGTGCTCCGCAAGGTCGAGGCCACGAAATCATAGGACATCTCGGCCACCATCTGCATGCGCCCGGGCACGAGCGCGCGCGAACGGGTGGCGCCGAGCGTAAAAAGAAGAACGATGGCCAGCGAGATCAACATGAACAGGGCGGAATTGGTGAAAGCAATCTCGACTCCTCCGATATGGCCGATCGGGAAGAGGTTCTTGATCTGAAACTGATGAATGGGGTCCATAGACCGGATCTGTCCCTATTCGTGTCAGACCTGTCGCTTCAGCGCCAGCGCCATTCTCTTCCTCTTCTCATTCGCGCGACTCATTTCCCGCTTTGCGCCGATCCAGTGTCCGCGCCGGAATGACACCCGCCGACCGCATCACGTTGAGCACGCCGGCGGTAAAGCCGAGCAGCACAAAAACAATCATGCCCCAAGGCGAAATTCCGAGCCAGTGATCGAGCGCCCAACCGATCGCCGCGCCGACGAGAACGCCGGCGACGAGCTCGCTGGAGAGCCGAAAACCGCGGGCAATCGCAGTCGCATCGGCGGCGGGAGGCTCGCCCTGACTTTGTTGGGAGACAGCCTCGGGATGGGCGCGCTGTTCACCGAGACGACGGAATCGCGCGGTGAGCGCAGCCTCCTCGTTCGGCGGTTGTTCACGATCACCCTGTTCGCGCGCGTCCATTTGTTCGACACTCGCGCCAATTAGGGGCACAATGCAACATCCCGTCGCCCGCAAGGCCGCGCGGACCATAGGGACTGCCCTCCCACGTGTCAACAATCGGCCCGGAACAATGCGGCATTCTGAAAGACAAACCATTGCGCGGCCGCAACGGCTTGCTTATGGACGAGATCAGCAGGAGACACGGCATGATCCGCTTGGCCGTAACAATTGTTGCGCTCACAGTCTGCAGCGGATCGTTGCTGTGGGCGCAGAGCGCGGGCGCGCAAAACGATGACAACCGCTATACGTTCAAACGAGCCGATGAAGGATATCTTCGTCTCGACGGCCGCACCGGGCAGGTGTCGCTGTGCACGCGCCGCGTCGTCGGCTGGGCTTGCCAGGCGGTACCCGACGAGCGCACTGCGCTGGAGGGGGAGATTGCGCGGCTTCAGGGTGAGAACGCCGCGCTCAAGAAAGAGCTTCTCGCGCACGACCTGCCGCTTCCCGGCGTGGTGAAACCGGAACCGCCCCAGGCCAGGCCGCCGGAGCCCAGCCTGCAATTGCCCGATGCGACTGATCTCAACAAGCTCATGAGCTTCATCGAGAACGTCTGGCGGCGGCTGGTGGAGATGATCACCACTCTGCAGAAAGATATCCTGAGAAAGACCTGAGACGCTTACGCGCTCATGCGGGTTGAGTTATCAGAGCGCAGAGACTGGGCAAGGATTATCACTTTTAGGGGGGCGGATTTCGCTCCGCTCAGTCTGGCCTACCGGCGCGTGGGATGCGGATGGACTCAATCAGCTCCTGCTTTTCTGCCGACGGCTTCTTGCCCATCAGTGAGACCGCGATGGTGACCGCAAACCCAAACGCCAATCCAAAAATTCCGCAGGCCTCATTGCCCACGTTGAGCCAGCCCACCTTGGAAGCCAGCGGATTTGCCAGGCTCGCCGGTACATCGGCATGCCATCTAGGATCCGCCAGGATGCGCGCTGCGTCAACGAGCGGCCTTCCGCTCGCCGGATCGGACAGCGCGGTCATGCCAAGCTCTGCTATGGCCGCCTGCGGAAAATAGCGGGTCAATACGACATAAAAGAGCGAAATCGAAAAGCCGCTCAGCATCCCGAGGACGGCACCCGCGGCAGTCACGCGCTCCCACCAGATCCCGAGCACGAGGGCCGGAAACAATCCCGCCGCCGCGAGCGAGAACGACCACGCCAGCATGGAAGCTCCTTCGAGCGGCTGGGTTGCAACTGCATAGCCGGTGCCAGCTGCGATAGTGATCATGAGACCACGCGCCAGCAGGATGCGGGGCTTTGCAACAGCAGAAGCGCGCTCAGGGGCACGCTGAATACCGGGCGCAAGCGTAGCGGCCATAGTGAAAAGCAGCGCGCTCGCCGCCGCGGCAGTGGCGCTTGCGGCGATTGCCGCCACCAGTCCGGTCATGATGCCGCTCGATTCCAATGCCGCGGCGCTGCTTGCGATTCTCACATAGGACGGGAGCGCAAATACAAGAATGGTGATGAAAAGCAGCGACCAGGCTCCCCATTTGCGTGCGTCATCAACGCTGCGTGTTGTGAGCGGATGCATGATGACATGGGGCAGCGATGCCGTTCCAGCCATCAGGCAAATGATGAATTCAAGATTACCGACTGTGGCACTGACGTGAAACGGGACGCTGCGCGGGCTCGGCGCCGGTACAAGCCCCAGTCCCTGCACCAGGATATTGACGGCCTCCATGACCGGGTCGTAGGGCGCCTCTGTAGGCGCATCGAACGGCTTCGCCGCAAGGAGAAAAAAAACGGCAAGGCTGCCGATGAGCAGTACCGTGTACTGCGCCGCCTGTGACGCGATCACGCTGGCCATTCCGCCCACGATCGTGCAGAGCAGAACGACCGCAATCCCGATCACAAGCACAATCCTCGCATCGGTTGCGAGCACACGGGCAATGAATGCCACGGCGGTCGCAAGCACCGCCGTCATGAACAAGACAGAGCAGGTGAACAGCATCGCAGCTGCGATGAGGCCCGCAACAGTGCCGTAGCGCATGACGATGAAACCAGCTGCGGTCCGCGCACCGCAATTGCGCATAAACGGCGCAATCAGGACGGCCAGCAGGACGTACCCGGCGGTCAATCCAATCAGCATCGGCCGCCCGTCATACCCTGCGACGAAGAGAGAGCCAGGCGCAGCCAGAAGCAGCGCCGGCGCGCTCCACTGGGCTGCGGCGGCCATGCCGGCGAAACCTGCGGAAACCCGCCGGCCCGCAATGTGGAATTCAGGCGGATTCGCAGTCGATGTGGCGAGACCGGCCGCGCAATAAAACGCAAGCGGAAGCAATGTGATGATCGTGGCGGCAAGCTTGCCGCCAATGCCGCGCGCATCGAGCAGCACCGCAACGATGATGCACAGCAGGAACGCGAGCGCGCAGCCACCGCATATGCGCCTGAGTTGATCCGAGAATTCGCTCCGCAGCAGCGCCATCAGCGCCTCTATTGGCCGCCGGTGCTGAAATGATCCCGGTCGATGCGATCTTGCCGCCGCGCAAAGAGCGATATCAGGAGGAGGAAAGCAATGGGCGCACCTTGCGTCGACATGAAGAAGCCAACGGGAAGATCGAGATACGGAACGTTCAACAAATTAAGCGGCGGTAGGAGGATCGGCACTCCGATCTAAAGGACGCCCCACGCGCCGATTGTGACGAGCATCAGCTTCTTGGTGCGCCGCCAATGTGATAGAGCATTAGGA
>CATPCO010000507.1 GCA_955652925.1 uncultured Xanthobacteraceae bacterium
CTTAGAGGCTGACCGAAAAGAAAGCAGGTGATTTTGGCCCTGTTGTGATTCCCTCGTGTTTGCGATTCGACGAGGAGGCACAACATGGCTTGGACCAAAACCACCCGTAAGCAGTATCGGCGTGATGGGCTGCGCTATGCAAGCGACACGACAGCGAAAGAGTGGATGACGTTGCGACCACTGTTGCCGAAGCGGAGTCATATTGGACGTCCAAGCAAGTGGGATGTTCGCATCATTGTGGACGCGATTCTCTATATGCTTGCGACCGGCTGCCAATGGCGCGCTTTGCCGAAAGATTTTCCGCCGTTCACGACGGTTCAGCATTATTTTTACAATTGGCGCGACGCCAAGGTTTGGCAGCGGATCAATCGTCTCCTGGTAGAGCGCACACGGCGTGCGGCGGGACGCAAGCGCAGGCCATCGGCTGGGATTATCGACAGTCAGACCGTGAAGACCACAGAAAGCGGCGGTCCATGCGGGTTTGATGCGGGTAAGAAGATAAAGGGGCGCAAACGGCACATCGTCACCGATACACAAGGATCATTGCTTGCCGGGCAAGTGCACGCCGCCAATATCCAAGACGTCCATGGAGCGGTACCGCTGTTGAAGCATATTGGGTTGCTGTTTCCGAAGCTGCGTCACATTTTCGCTGATGGTGCCTACCGCGGGAAGAAGTTGCCCGACGCGCTCGCCGAGTTCGGCAGGTGGGCCATTGAGATCATCACCCGATCCGAGAATGCCGGTACGTTCAAGGTCCAACCAAGACGTTGGGTCATTGAACGAACGCTTGCATGGCTCAACCGCTGCCGACGCCTCTCCAAAGATTTCGAGAAAACCATCGCGAGTGCCGAGGCGTGGCTGCTGCTCGCCAGCATTCGCGTACTTTCTCGACGTCTGGCAAGGGCCTGAAATCATGGGCATTAATATTGAGTCCGACTCTTAGGTCCGAGAGTATCGTTGAGGAACGTTATGCCGGTGACGTTTCCTCCAGGTCGGCTAAGGCTAGCAACGAGGCCAGATTCGACGGGGTCGATACCGTTCGCGAAGACAATCGGGATTTTCGAGGTGGCCGCCTTGGCGGCGAGACAAGTGTCCGACCCACCGCCTGCGAACATCACGGACACCTCACGGCGCACTAGGTCGGTCGCCAGCTCCGGTAGGCGCTCAAGTTGCCCCATCGCCCAGTGGTACTCGATCGCTACGCTCTGCCCCTCGAAATAACCAGCTTCGTTCAGGCTCTTGCGAAACGCGGCAGTTGCGGCCGCGTATGCATCTGCTGTGGCGCTGTGAAGGAATCCCACCACTGGCATCGCCGTCTGCTGCGCGCGCGCCGCGAGCGGCCACGCTGCCGCACTGCCGAGCAGCCTGATGAACTCGCGCCGTCTCACTCGATCACCTCGTCGGCGCGCGCGAGCAGCGTCGGGGGAACATCGAGGCCAAGCGAACGTGCAGTTTGTAAATTGATGATGAATTCAAACTTGGTCGATTGCAAAACAGGAAGCTCGGCCGGCTTGGCGCCTTTGAGGATGCTGCCGGTATAGACACCAACTTGGCGAAACACGTCAGCGATGCTGGTTCCGTAACTCATCAGCAGGCCGACGGCGACCGCCTCGCTCGAAAAAATGCTGGCGGGAAGTCGGTCGCGCGCTGTGAGCGTGGCAAATTGCGAGGCTCGGCTCGCCAAAAAACCATCGGGCGCAATGAAAAGAGCGTCGGCTCGCACACCGGCAATGGCGGCAAAGGCCGTATCAATCTCAGTGGGCGTACTGGCACTGAAAAATAGCAGTTCTAGGCCAAGACCGGGAGCGGCCTGCTTGAGTGCTTTCGAAGTCGCTTCGGCAGTTGGAGCATTGGCAGGATTGACCAGTACCGCAAAGCGATTGGCCTTAGGCAGCAGCTCACGCATGAGACCAAGCCTTTTGGCATCAATCTCGCTGGCAAAGAAATTGATCCCAGTCGCGTTGGCGCCCGGTCGCGCGAGGCTCGCTACCAAGCCTAGCGCCACCGGATCTTCAGCCACACCGAACACAATCGGGATCGTTGCGGTCGCAGCTTTGGCGGCGAGCGCGCTGGGGGTGCTGCCGGGCGTCGCGATCACGGCAACACTGCGCCGGACGGCATCACCGATTATCGTGGGAAGCTCCTCATAATGGCCGTCCAGCCAGTGGTACTCAACCAGAACATCCTTACCTTCAGCGACGCCTGTTTGGCTCAGCCCCTTACGAAATTCGGCAGCCATGGCAGCGCCGAAATCCGCCCTTCTGGCATTGATGAGCGCCACCACCGGCATTGCCGCCTGTTGCGCGCGCGCCGCGAACGGCCACGCCACCGCGCCGCCGAGCGCGGCTATCAATTCCCGCCGTCCGAGGTTAACTGGCATATGCCCCTCTCTGTGCGAGGGCTGCCTAGCAGAGAGGGACGATACCACGTCCCGAGCAAGCGGTCTTCACGTTGGGGAGGGCGAGGATGCCGGTGCTGCGCTGCAACTGCAATGACCGCACGGGGTCAATAGTTTGCATTACCGCGCCGCAGCATTGCGGTCCGCTTCTCCTCGGATAGCCGACGTAAGGGTAGGTCGCGGTGACGTAGACAACGTCGCTGTCGCGGTCCCAGGCGAGCTTGGCGGCGGCGGTCGGATGGTCCCAACCAAAGTCGAGGCCGCCGATTTGCGGCCAGCGGCGCGCAATCGCAACGGCATCGATGGCGATGCTCTCCTCGCCCACCGGAAAGATGCGCCCGGAGCCCAGCGACGGCACGCCGTTGAGCCGCGCCTCGCGCTCGTGCGGCGGATAGCTTGTAGGGCGGAATAGCGAAGCGTATTCCGCCACTCGGCCTCGCCGATCGCTAGAACGCGTCAATCGCCATCCGCAAAATCGATGGAAGCTATGGCCGCTTACTGGCCTATCGGCATTCGTATGTCCGCATGGTCGCTCAAGTGCGGCGCGCTTAGCGAGGTTGCGCGCAGAATGGCGGAATACGCTTCGCTATTCCGCCCTACGTGCTGCGCAAACGTCGCAGAACTCCGCGCGCCTTGCAGCGCACGTTCGATTCACAATTTCGGAGGATGCGCTTTTATACAGCAGTTTCGTTTCTTTGTCAAGAACTTTTTTCATTTTTGTCGGCGATTTGTTTATTGGGTTTGTTGTGCGAATTTTTCTATGGAGATGTTTGACAGAGATTTCTTTGCACCTTTTCGGCTTTTGACACGCCTGCAAACGCCTGTAACATCAGGCTCCGCCTTGGATGGGCTGCGACCGGAAGACTGAAACGTGCGCAAATGGATCGTCGCATCAATCGGCTTGGCGCTGCTGATCGCTGGCACGGCACAAGCGCAGACCGGCAAAGGCAGCTATCCCGATCGGCCTGTGCGGATGATCGTGCCGTTCGCAGCCGGCGGCCCAGGCGACATCTTCGCCCGCCTGATCGGACAGAAACTTTCGGAACAGCTCGGACAGCAATTCGTCATTGAGAATCGCCCCGGCGCCGGCGGCAATATTGGAGCGGGTGCTGTGGCGCGTGCGCCGGCGGATGGCTATACGCTGATGGTCGCAAGCTCAGCAGTGTGGGTCAACGCCAGCCTCTATCCGCAGATTCCCTACGACCCGGTCAGAGATTTCGAACCGATTATCATCGGGGCAATGTCGCCCGAGGTGCTGGTGGTGCATCCGTCCGTGCCCGCCAAAACCGTGTACGAGCTTGTCGCGCTGGTGCGCGACGGAAAATACAATAATTTCGCCATCGCGGGCATCGGTACGCCGCCGCATCTGTCAACCGAGCTGTTCAAGCTGTCGCTCAAGCTGAACATCACGACGGTGCCGTTCAGCGGCGGCGGGCCGATGGTGCAATCACTGGTCGGGGGCCACACACTCGTCGCATTCGCGACCCTGCCGTCGGCTTCGGCACAGATCAAGGATGGTCTCTTGCGCGCATTGGCAGTCACCAGTGCAAAACGTATCGCAATCCTTCCCGACGTGCCGACGATGGAGGAAGCCGGTGTGCCCGGTCAGGTGCATGAGGCGCCGCAATGCGTCTGGGCACCCGCCGGTACGCCACGCGAGATCATCGATCTGTTGTATCGCGAGATTGCGCGTGCGGTTGCATCGCCAGACCTCAAGGCGAAAATGGCGGCAATCGGATATGAGCCTGCTGCGGTGCCACCGGACGAGTTCAAGGCCTGGATCAAGGCAGACATGGCGAAATGGGAAAAGGTGATCCACGATGCCGGCATCAGGCCGTAGTGCGTGACGGCTGCAAGTCTAACGTGTGTTTGCTGCCGATCCGAATTCATACGATGCTGCCAGACAGACTGATCGTGCTATAGGCCGCCGAATGTCGCTCGAACAAAGCTCGGCCACGACCGCGAAGGCGCGTGTGCCCTATGTCGGCCAGCGCGTGTTGCGGGTCGAAAACCCGCCCCTGCTCAAAGGCCGCGGTCAATTCATTGATGACCTGCCGGTCAAAACCGGAACGCTGCACGCCGCGTTCCTGCGCTCGCCCCATGCCCATGCCGAGATCGTCTCCATCGACACCAGCGCTGCACGCGCGCGGCCGGGCGTGCGCGCGGTGGTGACCGGGCAGGATGTTGCGGCGCTCACCGACCCTCTCATCGTCGGCTTTGCAACCGCGATGGAATATCGCGGCATTGCGGTCGACCGCGTGCGCTACGTGGGCGAGCCGGTCGCGGTTGTCTGCGCCACCGACCGTTATCTCGCGGAGGACGCGCTCGACGACATTCGCGTCGAATACCGCCCCTTGCCTGCGATCGTTGATCCCGTCGCGGCGGCGGGGCCCAACGCTCCGGTCCTTCATCCCGGGGTGGGCTCGAATGTGCTGTCCTATCGCGAGTTCCGCCACGGCGACACCGCAAAAGCCTTTGCGGAGGCGAAACGGCAGCACGAGATCACAATCTCGTATCCGCGCAATTCCATCACGCCCATGGAGGGCTACGCGGTGATCGCCGAGCACCTGGCGACCGGCGGTTACGATGTTTACTCCAATTTCCAGGGCCCGTTCTCGCTCCATCCGGTCATGGCGCGGGCGCTGCGGGTGCCCGGAAGCCAGTTGCGCCATCGTAGCCCGGCGAACTCGGGCGGCAGCTTCGGGTCCAAGCTTGCCCTGTTTCCCTACATCGTGGTGCTCTGTATCGCCGCTCGCATCGCAGGCCGGCCGGTCAAATGGATCGAGGACCGGCTCGAGCACCTTGCGGCCGCAAGCTCGGCGCCAAACCGCGTGACGCGCATCGCAGCCGCCTATGACGGCGCCGGCGTGGTGGGCGCGCTGCGCCTGACGCACTGGGACGATCACGGCGCCTATCTGCGCGCGCCCATGCCCGCGCCGATCTATCGCATGCACGGGCTTTCGACGAACGCCTATGGGATCAAGAACGTCGACGTCTTTACGCACATTCTGGTGACGAACAAATGCCCGACCGGCGCGGTGCGCGGCTTTGGCGGGCCGCAACTCTATTTCGCGGTCGAGCGCATGATGCACGCAATCGCCGTCGAGCTTGCGCTCGATCCGCTCGAAATCATCCACCGCAATCTGATCCCGGGAGGATCCTTTCCCTACCGCACGCCCGCGGGAGCTTTGATCGATTCCGGCGATTATCAGCGCGTGATCGCCGAGACGGTGCGCGAAGGCAAGCTCGATGAGCTCAAAGCAACGCGCGTGCGGGCGCGCCGCGAAGGCCGGCTCTATGGAATCGGCTACGCCGTCGCAGTGGAGCCAAGTCAGTCCAATATGGGCTACATCTCCATGTTGAAGACGGGGATCGAGCGCGAGCGCGCGGGCCAGAAGGACGGCGCGGTGGCATGCGCAACGATCAACATCGATCCGCTCGGCGCAATCAGCGTGGTTGGCGATTCAGTGCCGCAGGGCCAAGGCCACCAGACCGCGCTCGCTCAGATCGTCGCCGATCAGCTCGGGGTGACGATCGAGGATGTGGTGGTCAATCTCGAAACCGACACCCAGAAGGATGGCTGGTCGATCGCTGCTGGCAATTATTCCTGCCGGTTCGCGCCCGCGGCAGCGAGCGCCGTGCATATCGCCGCCGTGCGCCTGCGGGAAAAGCTCGCGCGTATCGCCGCGTCCTCGCTCAACATTCCGGCTGATCACGTTGATTTCGGCGGCGGCAAAGTCTTTGCCCGCGATAATCCGGCAAATGCGCAAAGCTTGCATCGCGTCGCCGGCCAGGCGCATTGGTCTCCGGCGGGTCTTCCCGACGGTATGGCTCCCGGCTTGCGCGAAAGCGTGACCTGGAGCGCGCCGGAGCTCACAGCGACGACAGCCAATGACGAGATCAACACGTCGCTGGCCTACGGCTTCGGTTTTGACTTCTGTGGCGTTGAGATCGACCGCGAGACCGGCGAAATCCGCATTGACAAATACGTCACCAGTCATGACTGCGGAACCATCCTCAATCCCGGCTTGGCCGATGGGCAGATCCACGGCTCCTTCGCGGCGGCGATCGGTGCTTCCCTGTTTGAAGAATTTGCCTATTCGGACGACGGCAGTTTTCTCTCTGGCACATTTGCAGACTATCTCGTGGCAACCGCGCCCGAAATGCCGAAGCTCAACGTCCTTCATCCTGTGCAGTCGCCTTCGCCCTTCACGCGACTGGGTGCCAAGGGCATTGCCGAGGGCAACCAGTACAGCACTCCCGTTTGTCTTGCCAACGCAGTGGCCGACGCACTCGGCCATTCCGACATCACGATCCCGCTTAAACCGGCGCGGGTGCTCGAATGGATAACCCCGGATGAGCCTGCTGCTGCGCGGGCGACTGCGCGATCAGAAACGCAAACCGCGCAAGGCGCAGCGTCCATGCTCAGCGGCAAGGGTTCGGTGGTTGTACCGGCAAGCCCGGAAGAAGTGTGGGCGGGTTTGCTCGATGAAACCAGGCTGAAAGCAGCCTTGCCCGGATGCCGCGAGCTCAAACGCGTCGGCGAAAATGCATTCAAGGCCGTCGTCTTCCTCGGGGTTGGTCCGGTGCGGGGACAGTTTGCTGCCGACGTCTTCTTGTGCGACCTCGACGAACCCCGCTCGGCCGTTCTGAAGGGCAATTTGTCGGGCGCGCTTGGCGCCACTTCCGGGACGGGGCACTTGTCCCTTACACCGGTGAAGGAAGGCTGCCGCCTCGATTACAACTATGGTGTGCATGTGTCGGGCCGGGTCGCCATGATCGCAGGCCGAATGCTCGACGGTGCTGCACGCCACCTCATCGGTGCATTCTTTCGAAATTTTGCAAAAACTCTCGCGCGGACGCCGCCCCAACAAGCACCCGGCTTCTCTTGGTCGGACCGATTGCGCCGCCTGATCGGAATGAAGCGATGAAGCCGCCGCCCTTCGACTACGCCCGCTGCGATAGCATGGACGAGGCATTGTCGCTGCTCGCAGAGCACGGGGAGGAAGCACGCGTGATTGCCGGCGGGCAGTCGCTCATGGCCATGCTCAACATGCGCCTGTTGCGGCCCTCCGTTCTCGTCGACATCGCCGAACTCGACGAGTTGAATTACATCAACGATTCATCCGGCTGGGTAGAAATCGGCGCGACCACTACGCAGGCTGTGCTCGAATCGTGGCCAGGGCTCAATTCGCGCTTGCCGCTCGTCGCCGCCGCGATACCGCACATCGGACATTTCCAGACCCGCAATCGCGGAACGATCTGCGGTTCGCTGTGCCACGCGGACCCGAGCTCCGAACTGCCGCTCTGTCTTGCCGCTTTGGGCGGGGAAGTGGTGCTGCGGTCGCGGCGCAGGAAGCGCGTGCTCGACGCGAAAGAATTCCAGGTTGGAATGCTGACCACGGCAAAGCAGGACGACGAGGTCATGGTTGCCGCGCGCTACCCGGCCGCGCAGAGAGGCTTCGGCTATGCCTTTCGCGAGCTGTCGCGGCGGCATGGCGACTTTGCCATTGTTGCGCTGGCGGGGGTTGCAGGCGGCGGAAGGATTCGCTTGGGCGTCGGCGGTCTTGCCGAGGCACCGATGGTGCGCGAGTGGGACGACCATCTCAAGGATGAAGATCTCGCGGATGCCCTCAACGACTTTGCGTGGGAGCTGCGCGGCAGTGACGATATCCACGCCACCGCTCGCTACCGGCGCGAAATGGTGCGCCGGCTGGGCAAGAAAGTGATCGACGAGGCTCGCCGATGCGCCTCCTGAAACAAGGCGAGCGCCATCGCGTGCGCTTCACGCTCAACAGTGAGCCGGTCGAAGGACTGGCGGAGCCGCGCATGCTGCTCACGGACTTCATTCGCCATGTGATCGGGGCGACCGGAACCCATGTCGGATGCGAGCACGGCATCTGCGGCGCGTGCACTATTCGTGTCGACGGCAAGGCGGTGCGCTCATGCCTCATGCTCGCGGTTCAAGCGGAAGGCAAACGGATCGAGACCATCGAGGGACTGGCCGCCAAGGATGGCTCGCTGTCGACCCTTCAGCTCGCGTTCCACCGCAACTTCGCGCTCCAGTGCGGCTATTGCACGCCCGGATTCCTGATGACGCTTGCGGAATATCTGGAAAAGCATCCCGATCCGTCCGAACAGGAGATACGCCTGGCGTTGAGCGGCAATCTCTGCCGCTGCACCGGCTACGCGGAGATCGTGGACGCGGCGCTCGAAGCGGCGCGCGAAATGCGCGCGCAGGCTGCCGCCGAATAGGGGATTGGTCGGATGCGCGCTTTGGTCGTCCACGAGTTCGGGCCTATCAGTGCCCATCGCATTGAGGATGTGCCTGATCCTTCGATTGGAGAGGGCGACGTGCTCATCGACGTGAAGGCGATCGGGCTTAACTTTCCGGATACGCTGATGCTGCAAGGCAAATATCAGACCCGTCCGGAGCGGCCATTTGTGCCGGGACGGGATGCTTCCGGCGTGGTCATTGCAACCGGGTCCGCGGTCAACCGGGTGAAGCAAGGCGACCGGGTCATCGCGCAGGTGGCAACCGGTGCCTTCGCCGAAAAGCTCGTCGCACCGCAGGCGCGCTGTTTTCGCATGCCCGATAAGATGGATTTCGTGACCGGCGCCGGCATGGTGACGATCTACAACACCGCCTATGTGGCCGTGGTGATCCGCGGGCAACTCA
>CATPCO010000508.1 GCA_955652925.1 uncultured Xanthobacteraceae bacterium
AGCTATCTTCACGTCCTGCAACAGCCGCGGAGCGCCTGGACCTGGGAGATCGAGCTGCGGCCCTGGCTGGAGAAATTCTAAACGACGGCGTGGCAATCCGAGCCAGAATTGGAAGCTCAAATCACGTCTTGCGTCTTGTCGTCGGTCTCGCCGTAGCGGCGCAACGTCGCGGGCCGGGTGCCGGCATAAAGCTTTTCCAGGCCGGGGGCGATTTTGGCGTTCTCGCGCTCGAACAGGCTGTTGCCGGCAAGATCGCTTTCGACCAGAAACGGCCCGAAGCTTTCGACTTCGAGCACCCAGATGGCCTGCGCCAGTCCAAGCTCGTCGAGCCAATAAACGCCGCTGACCCCCTTGATACCGCGGCCCAGGAGTGCGCCGGTCCCGTATCCAACCGTGGTGAGATAAATCGCGTGGTTCGGCACAAAGTGGCGGCGATAGATCTCGGAGGTCATGCCAGCTTTGCCGATGATGATGTTGCAGCCGGAGAGCTTGAACCAGCCGTCCAGCCACTTGGCAAATCGAAAGGATGCCGTCGCCGTCACCGCGCCGACGGTGTAACTGCCGTCCGCATTGATGGAAGCGGCCGGTGAGCAGTGAAAATTCACGCGGCCAAGGGCATCCTGGCCGGCGGGAATGCCAGCGCCGTCCTCGACGGCGCGCTTGTACACGCCTTCGCGGGCGGTGAAGACGCGGCCAGTGAGATACACCACCTGCCCGAGCTCCAGTGCGCGCAAGTCCTCGGTGCTGGCGGGGAGCTTAAGGCGGACTGTCTTGAGCTCGGGCATGATCTATTCCGCCGCCTGCGCGGCTTGCTCACCCCATTCAACGGTCGAGCGGCGCATGTAGTCGGTGAACCACATCGGATCGGTGCGAAACTGGGCCCGACCGTCCGCGAGGATGCGGGCACAGGCGCGGCGCGACGACAGGCAGAACATGTGCACCGACATGGGCATGCCACCCGTATGGCAATAGCCCACCTCGATGTGACAATCGATAACCATGGAGGAGCCGATAAAACCCTTGGCCCCCATTCCGATATTGTTGCCGAGATCCTTGAACTCCTCTTCCAGCGCAGCGATGCCCGGATCGGGATTGCGCGAACCGACGACGCGAAGGCATGACGCCTGCTTGCCAAGAATCATGCTGATGTCCTTGGAGCCGCCAAGCCCAATGCCCACGATGGCCGGCTGACAGGCCAGCCCGCGTCTGCCGAAGCCAATCAACGTATCGAGATAGAAGCGCTTGGTTCCCTCGATGCCGTCGCCTGGAAACAGCATGCGATAATCGGATCCGAACAGGCCGCCCTTGTGCACGGTGGTCAGCTCGATCCAGTCCGCCTCGGGATGGAACGCGTATTCGACCTCAGGCGCGTTGATGCCGACATTATTGTTGTGATCGGTGCGCCAGAGCGGATGAACGCGGTTGGGGCGCAAAGGCACGGCGCTGGTGGCACGCGCGGTCGCACGGCGCAGGGCCGCCTCCAGCGCAACCGGTCCGCCCTCAATGCGCGCTTCGTTGCCGATCTTCACGTACCAGCGCGGTACGCCGGTATCTCCGCACATCGCACGGCGATCTTCCTTGGCAGCTTCGTAGTTCTCGAGCATGGCCTTGATCACGAAGGCGGAGAGATCGCCGGTCTCGGTCTCCGCGCATTTGCGCAACCCCGCGAGGTAGTCCTCGGGAATCTCGATGGCAGCCTTGGCCATCAGCTTTTCCGCGATATGTTGGATGCGCGAGATCGGGATCATGTCTGGCTCACCTATTCAGCCGCCGCCCTGCCCGCAAGCAGGCTCTCGCCGGGTCTGACATGGGTGAACTCGACCGGCTGTTCGCTGATATCCATGCTGCCTCCGACCAGGCGTGCCACAGTGAACCGCGACGTCGCCAGATCGCCCGGCTCTGGAAAATCGGAGCGGAAATGGGCGCCGCGGGAATTCTCGCGCCGCCTGGCCGCGAGCGCAATGACCCGGCTGATCTCGCACAGGGAGCGCAGGTTGAGCCACTCCTGCCAGCTCAGATTGAACGCACGCTCGCTCGCTCCAATGCCTGTCGCAAGCAGCTCGGTCTCGATCGAGTGGAGCGCCGCGCAAGCCCGATCAAGCCCCGCCGCGTCGCGCACCACGCCGACTTCGTTCCACATCATGTCCAATAAGCTCTCTCGCAGCTCGTTCAAGTTTCCTCCGCTGCGCGTGAAAGGATGCAGCGCGCGCGCAATCTCGGCATCGAGCGCATCCGGATCGGGTTCCCGCCGGCCGGGATTGGCCGCAATCCAGCGCGGCATCACATCCCCTGCAATGCCGCCGAACACCGTCGAATTGGCAACCCCATTGCCGCCGAGCCGGTTGGCTCCGTGCATACCGCTCGCATCTTCGCCGGCCACGAAAAGCCCGGGCCATTGTGTCGAAGTATCGGCGCTGCATATGACTCCACCCATGAAATAGTGCGCCGTGGGCACGACTTCGACCAGTCCGCCGGCGAGATCGAACCCGCAATCGCGGCAGCGATCCACCATTCCTTTGAACTCCTTCGCCACCTTCGCTGGACCAAGGTGGCTCATTTTGATGTAGAGGCCGCCATTCGGAGTGGTGCGGCCGGCTTTCATCTCCGCATACATCGCGCGACTGACCACGTCGCGGGTGGCGCGCTCGAGCTTTGCATCGTAATCGCCCATGAAGCGGCGCATCGCTCCGTCGAGCAGGTGGCCGCCCGCTCCGCGCAAACCCTCTTCCAGCACGGTGCCGGTCATGCGCGTGTCGGGGCCGGCAAGCAGGCCGGTAGGATGGAACTGCACCATCTCCATGTCGCGCAACGGAAGTCCCGCGCGCAACGCCATGGCCAGACCGTCCATGCTCTTGTCGCCTGACGGCGTGTGATAACGATACATCGTGGGGCCGCCGCCGGTAGCCAACAGCACGGCCTGCGCGGCGACGAAGCGAAATTCGCCGGTATGAATATCAATCATCAGCACCCCGGCCAGCTCACCGTTCCTGGACGGGACAAGCGCGACCGCGCGATGCTCTTCAAGGTGCTGGATGGGATGCGCCCACACCTGCTCCATCAACCGATTGACGATCTCGATGCCGGTAAGATCGCCCTTGTGCACGGTGCGGTCGAAGGTCTGCCCGGCAAAGGCCTTGCCGTGCAGCGTGCCGTCGGGATTTCGATCGAAGAAGCAGCCGATCTCGTTTTCCAGCTCGCGCACGCGCTCCACCGCACGCGACACCAACGTCCAGGCGAGCTCCTGGTGGGGCAGCCATTTGCCCCCTTCGATGGTATCCATGAAGTGACGCTCAATGGAGTCACCCGGGTTCAGCGCCACGTTGTAGCCGCCCTGCACCATGCGCGTGCAGCCGCTTTTCCCGAGCAGTCCCTTCGTCGCAATCGTGATTTGCAGATCGGTGTTTGCGCGAAAGGCGTGCAGCGCCGCGAACAGCCCGGCGCCACCGGAGCCGACAATCAGAATGTCGGTCTCGAGCCGTTCCACCGCCATGGAATTACAGGGCACGCACGAGGAAAATGAAGGCGAGCATTGCCGATACTGCCGCTGCGAGCGTCGCCAGCTGCTTCTGGCCGTCGTGCCATTCCAGATTCTCCACCACCAGCAGCCGCAGTCCGCCCAGCATATGCACCAGCAGGAGGAATACGAGCGCAGCTTCGGAGAGCTTCACCAACGGCGCATCGGTCCAGCGCAGGAAACTGTCCAGCCGGGCTTCCCCGTCGATAGCAAGCCCGAGCGTCAGGAAATGCAGCGGCAGGAAAATCGCAAGCGCGAGGCCCGCGAGCCGATGCACCAGGGCCGCGATCCACAGGATGCCGGTGCGATGCTGTAGCCGCGAGGCTCTCATGGCAGCACCACTGCTGCGACCGCACGCAAACCGAGCAGGAGGAGGAGAAGCCCGAATGCGATCGAGAACATAGCCGCCGGACGTTCGCGCAGCGGTGACCATTCGATCAACACGGTGCGCAGACCAATCGAAGCGTGAATCGCCGCCGCTGCAACAAATGCGCCGTAGAATGAAGCCCACATGATGCTGCCGCGGGTGCGACCGAGAATATCGGCAGCGGTGAGCCCCTTGCGGCTGGCGTAGAAGATGACAGCCACGTGCACCAGAACGAGCGGTGCCATCAACGCCGCGGTCAGCCGTTGCCAGATGTAGAGACGCAAGCTCATGGTTTGAGGTCGC
>CATPCO010000509.1 GCA_955652925.1 uncultured Xanthobacteraceae bacterium
CCAGCGCCTGCGCGAAACTCTTGCTCTTGGCATCAGAGGGAATTGCCCCGGCCAGCCCTCGTCCGGCAAAGGCAGACAGTGTGAAGATGGAGCCAGCCGCCAGCACTAGCGTCCAGATGAAAGTTGTTTTCTGTTGTTTTGTTGCTTGTGTCATCGCAATTCTCTCCTTGTGGAATGTTGTTCGTTTTGATTTGCTTAGTAGTAAAACTTGAGCCCGAACTGAATTTCCCGGGGATTTCGCGCTTGGTCGGGGAACCCAAACGTCGGGAATTGCAGATCAGTCCCAGTTTGGTTGAGCAGAAAGTTGGTATGGTTGAGAAGGTTGAAGAACTCTGTGCGAAATTGCAGCTTGGTTTCTTTGGGCAAAGTGAAATTCTTCAGCAGTGACAGCTCCCAGAGCCGGACGTTTGGACCGAGCACCGTATTCTTGCGGGTATTTCCGAAAGAGCCCAGCGGCGGGTCCACGAAGGCGCAGGTGTTGAACACCGTGCCGGGCAGGCAATGCGGCCCGTTGGGATTCGCCACCGTATCCGGCCGCTGGGAGCCATCTGAGTTAGCAAAGTTCGAGGTCGAATCGAGGATTGTGTACCAGTTCCCGCTGGTCAGGGAAGCGATGCCGGAGAGTTCCCAGCCGCCGAAGGCCTGGCTGGCTGCGCCACGGCTCGCGAAACGCTTGCCGTGCCCGAACGGCAGTTCGTACATGTAACTGAGAACGAAGCGGTGACGAACGTCGAAATCTGAATTGCCATGCTCCCACTCCGGATGCGCGGACCAGCGGAAGTCGGAGAAGTTCCGGCTTTGCAGGTTCACACTCGAAGAATTGTCGAGCGAGTGCCCATAGGTATAAGTCATCAACAGACTCAGGCCGTGAGAAAAGCGGTGTTCCGCCCGAACTTGGAGGGCGTTGTACTCAGAGTTTCCGTCTGACTTTATTTGGAAGATCGCATTATCGATTGCTGGAATCGGACGCCTTGACGCGAGCGGAGCGTTGGGGTTTGCCGAGGGCTTTGCCTGATTCGCGTTATAGAAGCTATAAAGATGGGTACCCTTCGATCCCGAATAGGCAATCTCGAGAACCGTGTCCGATGGTAGTTCGTACTGGGTTGATAGTTGCCACTGCTGCATGTAAGGGGAACGAAGATTCGGATCGAGCCCAAAAAGCTGGGGCAAGGTGGGGTTGCTCAGCGCATCCAGAGGGAAGCCCTTGGAGAAATGGCGGAAGCTCGGGATCGAACAATCCTCCTGCTCGTTCGCGAGGTTCGCTGTAGACGCGGCGCAGGGCATTTGGAAACTCTGTGCCTGCGAGAAAGGAGGATTGAAACCCGGACTGGGATTGGCCCACCCTCCACTTTCATAGCCCGCGTAAAAGATACCGTAGCTCGAGCGGAGCACGACGCGATCGTTAAACTTATAAGCAAAACCAATGCGCGGAGCGAAATTGTCAGCGTTCACCGGTACCAGGCCGCGGCCGGCCGTTGCTTTGACCGGGATGAGCGCAGCCAGCGCCGGCGTCAGATCGGCGTCCTGGCCCCGAGGCACCAGCAGGGTGTGCGTGCTCATGTCGTAGGTCCCCTGCTGGTTCAACCTCTCCTTGATCGGGGCAAAAAGGTCGTAACGCAATCCCAAGTTCAGAGTCAGAGAGGGTGTGACCTTGTAGTTGTCCTGGCTGTAGAAGGCGTAGACGGGGCGCTGGTAGTCCACATTGTGCACGCTCGTCATTTCGCCAAAGTCGGGCATCCCAACTAGAAACGAAGCGAAGCCCGACCCCCCGCTGCCTGGGTTGGCTGGGTTATCGGTAAAGGTGTTGCCAAAATTCAGGTGACCCCGCGACGCTACTGGCTGCAGGATCGTAAACTCTTCTCTGCGGACTTCCGCTCCGAATCTCAGCGAGTGTTTCCCGCGTGTCAGGGTCAGGTTGTCGGAAAAGCTGTAAGTATTCTGGACCTGGATGGACGGCAAAGTGAGCGGGGTCCCAATCGAACCCACGTCGGAGAAGTCGAGCAAGGGTAGCCCGCCGTTCAGCGGACCAAAGGGGACGCCCCGGATGCCAAGCTGCGCGGCGACGTTACGATCGAAGTTCTGTTGCAGGTGTCTGGCGTCTACGCGGTTGTAACCGAAACGGGCTTCGTTCCCCAGGTGCGGGTTGAAGATGTGAGTCTCACTGAGAGCCACGCTGGAGTAAAAATTGTGATCGTATCCAGCGGAAGCTTCGTTGCCGCCGCCCCCAGTCGCCTGAAAAACTGCAGGGTGAGTGCTGGGTTGGACCTGATAGCTGTAGCGGGTGAACCCAGAATCCTTTTCTGAAAAAGTCTGATCCAGGCGAACGTCGAAGTTGTTCTGGCTCTCCTGAACCTTGGGTTCAGTTAGGTAGTTGATCGCACCGATGCCGCCATTGCCGGAAATCGTCGGCAGTGGCCAGAGCTTGATGAGGCTGACAGCCAGCGGGTCCAAAAGGCTGGATGGGATGATATTGAGCGGCTTCCCGGAAGAGTCGTAACCGAAGGGAAGGCCGCAAAAACCGGTCGGGCTCGTATTGTCCTTTCGGGTGAGGCGAGTGTTGAAGATCTCTCCGACATAGGTAGGACCACCGTTGCAGTCGGTTACGCCGGCATCGGACGTGTAGTCGATGAGCGCAGAGAAATCCCCCGACCGCATAGCCGGAGCAGGGACGATGTCCTGCAGCGGCCGCTCCTGGCGGATGCGTAAGCCTTCATAATCCACGAAGAAAAAAGTATGATTCCGGCCGTTATAAAGATGCGGAATCAGCACCGGTCCGCCCAAAGTTGCACCGAACTGGTTGCGCTGGTAGGCCCCACGCTTCCGCTCAAAGAAATTGCGGGCATCCAATTTATCGTTGCGGAGAAATTCGAAAACGCTGCCGTGCAACTCATTCGTGCCCGACTTGATGGTGGCATTGAGGACC
>CATPCO010000510.1 GCA_955652925.1 uncultured Xanthobacteraceae bacterium
GTATCGTTTACCGTCCGGCAGGGTGAAAAGGTCGCGATCGTCGGCCCGTCCGGCGCGGGCAAGAGTACGATCTTTCAACTCATTCTGCGCTTCTACGATCCGTTATCCGGAATTGTGAGATTTGACGGCACGCCGCTCGTCGAAGTCGATCTGCTCGCGCTGCGCCGCCGGATCGCGCTGGTGCCGCAGGACGTCAGCATCTTTGCGGGGTCGGTGCGAGAGAATATCCGCTTCGGCAGACCACAGGCGAGCGATGGAGAGGTCGAGCGTGCGGCTGCGCTGGCGCTCGCCAGCGAATTCATCGACGCGCTGCCGCAAGGGCTCGACGCGCCGATTGGAGAACGCGGTGTCACGCTCTCGGGTGGACAGCGCCAGCGCATCGCGATTGCTCGCGCCATTCTGCGCGAGGCGCCGCTTCTTCTTCTCGATGAGGCGACGTCTTCCCTCGATGCGCAGAGTGAATCCCTGGTCAAGGCGGCGCTTGAACGACTGATGAAGGATCGCACCACGCTGGTAATCGCGCACCGTCTTGCCACTGTATTGTCATGCGATCGCATTGTCGTGCTGGAGGCGGGCCGAATCGTCGAGGAGGGCACGCACGCGAAGCTCGCGGCGGCCGGCGGCCTCTATGCGCGTCTTGCCCGATTGCAATTCCAGAACTGACATTCATTTGCCGCAGCCCGGATGAGCGAAGCGACATCCGGGAACGACCTCCCCCTCTTCGCTAAAGCTTCGACGGGCTGATGTGAGTGAGGCCGAGCCTTGGCCAAGGCGGCTTCGCTCATGCGGGCTACCTCTGCTGCGCTTCGACCATGCAACAAACTCTTCATCCCGGCGCCGGAATTCGGACACCCGACGCCCCAAGAGGAGCCACGGACGCATGACAATTTCCTCCCCAACTCGTTCCTGACGCATGGAGGACAGGCATGCGCGCTTTTCTATCTGCTGCCGTCTGCGCTTGTGGCTTGCTGACAGCCTCGCTCGTCGCCAGTGCTGCTGCGCAGACGCTCGACGCCAACCGTATCAGCGGACCGCTCGTGCATGAAAATCTCGCTGTGTATTTCATTCACGGCAGCTCGGCGCCCGGGAAGGTGCCGCTGACGTTGGAGGAAGCCATGGCAAACGGCGCCGTAAAAGTCCGTGAAACCAGCAATGTCAATCAGCTTGAAATCGAGAATCTCGGCGACCACGAGGTGTTCGTGCAGTCCGGCGACATTGTGAAAGGCGGAAAACAGGATCGCACGTTGATGGTCAGCCTTTTGCTGCCGCCCCATTCGGGCAGCATCCCCATCGCCTCATTTTGCGTGGAGGAAGGGCGCTGGACGGCGCGCGGCCGTGAAGATGCGAGGAATTTCTCCGCCGCGTCCGCTTCCGTTCCCTCGCGTGAACTCAAGCTCGCGATGAAAGCACCCGCGCCCGCAGCGCCAACACCCGAAGCGCTCAGCGCCGATCCGCCACGGCGCCCGGCGTCCGGGAGCTCCAATCCTGTCGCGGAAACCGGAGCGAGGCAGATGCGGGTCTGGCAAAGCGTGCGGGCGACTCAGAACAACTTGAGCGATAATTTAGGCGCTCAGGTGAGATCGATGCAGTCCGCCTCGAGCCTTCAGCTTGCGCTCGAAAGCGAAAAGCTCCTGGATGCGCAGAAGGGCTATATGAACGCACTCCTGCCGGCCGGCGAGCGGGACGACGATATCGTTGGCTTTGTCTTTGCGGTGAACGGCGAGATCAACAGCGCCGACGTTTATCCTTCGAACGGCTTGTTTCGAAAGATGTGGCCCAAGCTTCTGAAAGCGAGCGCCATTGAGGCGATCGGTCATCGCACTGCGCCCGCCGTTGCTCCGCCGTCGGCAGAGGCAGCGGGAACCTTCCTGCGGGCAGCCGAAGCCGGCAACTCGAGCGAACAGACGCTTCCCGCCGGCGTTCGCCTGGAGACGCGCGAGGGCGAGAAGGCCTATCTGTTCGAGACTGCACGGCTTGGGTCCCCGAGCGCGCCCGGCGCTTGGGTCCACCGCAATTATCTGGCGAAATGAGCGCTACGCATTGCGGGCGCAGCGTGAAGCCATGTTTCACGCTGCGCTGCGGACCGCATCCGGCTGCCCCCTTGATCAGGCTCCAAACTGCCCGGACCAAGCAGTCTGTGCTGCCTTCAAGTACTGCTGGCGTAGTGCCGGCTCGATCTCTGCCGTCTGCCTGAACTGCTCCCTGAGACGGTCTTCCATCTCCTCTCTGAGTGCACGCACCCGTGCGTAGAGATGCTGCTCGTCAACCGTGAGAAGCTTTCGCTGCCGCAGCACCCAGTGCCCGTCGATCATGACGTCGGTGACGGAGATGCCATTCTCGCAATACACGAGCTGATTGATGACGTTATTGAGAGGAACGAAGTGATAGGAGTCGGTCGTTAGCAGTACGAGATCAGCTAGTCGACCAGTCTCGATGACCCCGGTATCGCCGCCCAGCCCGAGAGCGTGCGCGCTGCCGGAGGTCGCAGCCCGTAGAATGTCCTCTGGCGCGGGCCATTCCGTATAATCTCGATCCGGCCGGTTGTGCCAGAGGCCGGCGATCCGCAAAGCCTCGAACATATTCTGGGTGTCGTTGCTTCCAGAGCCGTCCGTCGCGAGCCCAAGCCGCACGCCCTGCTTGAGCATTTCGTCGAAACGCATGCGCCCGCTTCCGAGCTTGCCGTTGCTGGCCGGATTGTGAACAACAATCGTGCCGCGAGCGGCGATGCGCTCGATGTCCTCGTCGGCGACCCAAACCCCGTGCGCCATGGAAAGGCGATCCGTCAAAACACCGATCTTGTCGAGATGGCAGACCGGACTCACGCCGAACAGAAGCTTGCCCTGGAGAAATTGACCCTTCGTTTCGCAAACGTGCATGTGGACCATGGTGTCGAGCTCGACTGCCGTCGCCTGGCAGCGTCGCATCTGCTCCTGCGTGCAGCGGTGGGGCGCCGAGGGACCGACGATCGGCAATACCAGATGCGTGCGGCTGCGAACCGTTTGCGCAAACTTGATAAAATCTTCCAGAGACTGCGTGCTTTCGAGCCGCGAGATGCGCTCGACCTCCGCGCGCGCAGCAGCGGACAGGTTTTTCGTGTCAAGGCCGACAGTCGCCTCATATTTCCGATCCGACAGGGTCAGCGCCAACCCGCCTCTCATTCCGGCATCGGCCATTGCTGCAACGGCGTTCAAAGCCCCCATGTGAGCTTGCGGCGACCCCGTGTAGAAGTGATCCATCACGCTGGTGCAACCGGTGCGGATCATCTCGACAATGCCAAGCTGCGCGCTGACGTAGATCGCCTCGTCCGAATATTCGCGCCAGGCGGCTCGAATGTATTGCCGCCAGATCTCGAGCGGCAGGCGCGACCAGGTCCCTTTGAGAAGATTTGACGGTGAGTGCGAATGACCATTCACCAGGCCGGGCATCAGGATGCTGGAGCTTGCGAGGATGCACTCGTCGAAATCTCCGTTTGGCCCAGGTCCGGGCGCGGCTTCCACAATTCGGCTGTCCCGAATAATGACGTAGCCGGGCTGCCAGACGTCCATGCGGCCATTCGCGGTGACCACAGTGCCGGCAGCGATCTTTGTTGTCATGGAGTTGCCTCTCGACGACACCGGGCGCCCTTCTATTGGCTTAGGTCGCGCTCGGTTTCCTTCCAAGGAGCGATGTGCTCTTGCAGGACGATCACCAAAGCGGTGATGCCATAGCCAAGGGCCACCAAAACGAAAATAGGAACGAACATTTCCGCCGTCCGGAAGTTGCTTGCATATCGAAGCAATAATCCGCCAAGCCCTGTTTGCGCTGTAAAGAACTCGCCAACCACCAAGCCGACAATTCCCCGGCCTACCGAAAGCCGCAGGCCGGCCATGACGAAAGGTACGATTGCCGGCGCGAGAACATGGCGGGCAATCTGGAATTCCGATGCCTGCATCGAGCTCGCGGGCTCCAGCAACTCGTGACCGACCGTGGTCACGCCGGCATAGGTATTCTTTATGACCGGAAAGATCGCCAGAAGTACAACGATCGCGATCTTGGGGGTGACGTAAAGTCCAAGCCAAAGTGACAGCACCGGCAGAAACGCCACAGTCGGCGTCGCGTAGAGGCCGTTGATGTAGGGCGAGAGCGCCCAATTGAGTCGAACATAACGCCCCATGATTAATCCCAGGGGAACCCCAAGCACCACCGAAATGGTCAAGCCAGCAAGCAATACCGAAAGCGAGCTCCAAGTTGCTCTGAGAAGCGTCCCATCCCCGCACAGACGCCAGAATGCCGCAACAGTTTCATGAAACGGCGAGAGGAAAATCCGCGGCGTGAGCATCCCGCAGATCTCCCATACTAATAAAAGCGAGACGATTGACCCCACACGGATTGCAAGGTCTCGGCGCTTCGCGGCGCGCCGAATAGCTGCCTCGCGGACCGTCGCGGCAGTCAAGGACCCAGCCACATCAAGCCCTGTATCGCTGCAGCGCTCTGCGCTCGAGATAGGTCAATAGGCCGTCAATCGCGATACCCATCGTGGCAAGGATGATCGCGGGAGCAAACATTTTCGCCATCTGATACGTACTCGATGCGGCATGCAGGATACCGCCCAATCCCGACAGCGAGACAAAGAACTCCGCAACGATCACTGTCGTCAATGCACGGCCGAGGCCAAGCTTCAACCCCGCCGTCACGTATGGAAAAGTTGCCGGCAAGATGACTTTCCACAGTAGCTGTCCTTCACTCGCGTTCATCGACCGCGCAGGTTCGGTCAACTGAGCGCTGACGTCGCGTATTCCGGCCGCCACGTTGACGGATACCGGAAAGATCGCAGCCAGCATGACGATGACAATCTTGAGAGTGTCGCCCACGCCGAGCCAAAGCAGCAACACCGGGATCAACGCAACACGAGGCATGTTGTAGAAGATGGTCACGTAGGGGTCGAGAATTTGCAGAGCGAGATTGCTGCGGCCCATCAGAACACCGAGCACTACGCCAAGCACGGATGCGATGACAAAGCCGGGCACCAGAACAGCCAGCGTTTCAACAAATCCGTTAAGAAGGCTGTGAGTGGGATCAACGATTTGCTGGTAGAACACAATGAGCACCTCTGAAACCGGCGCGAAGAACATTGGATTGGTAAGATGGCCTGCGAATTCCCACAGCAATAGGAAGCCGGCGAGTGTCGCGGCCACAATCAAAAGGCGTTCGATCCTGGATCTGTGGATGCGGGCGCGGACGGCGCGCAAGACCGTGTCTTCGGCCGGCGTCATGGCAACGCACCAGGCTCCGTCGCTTCGCGGATACCCTGCTTCAGAAGCTCCCAGGCATGGGATCGGATCTCGCCGAACCGCGGTAGCGTCCGGACGCTGCTGGTGCGCGGCCGGGGTAGATCGACGTTGATATCCTCGATGATACGTCCAGGCCGAGCCGCCATGACTACGACCCGGTTTGCCATATAGACCGCCTCGTCAATGCTATGGGTGACAAAGAGCACCGTTTTGCGGGTTTTACGCCACAGTTCAAGCAACTGCTCTTGCAGCAGCTCCCGTGTCTGCTCGTCCACCGAGCTGAAGGGTTCGTCCATCAAAATGATTTCAGGATTGAGCGACAATGCGCGCGCAAACCCGACGCGCTGGCGCATCCCCCCGCTGAGCTCATGCGGGAAGTGATTTTCAAAGCCTTGAAGACCAACCTGTGCAATGTTCGAAAGGGCAATCTCGCGCCGCTGCCGGTGCGGCATCCCCTTGAGCTCCAGCCCGAATTCGACGTTGCGCAACACCGAGCGCCACGGATAAAGGCCGAAGTACTGAAAAACCATTGCGCGGTCAGGGCCCGGTCCATCCACGACCCGCCCGTCAACCAGGACCCGGCCCTGATCGGGTTTGATCAGCCCGTCGACAATGCGAAGCAGCGTCGACTTGCCGCATCCGCTTGGACCGATCACCGACACGAAGTCGCCGTCCGCGACGGAGAGGCTTACACCGTTGAGAGCAGGGATGCCGACCACGTCGTTCTTCACTGGCTTGAAGAACGTCTTGTGGATGTTGTCGACGGACAGTTTGGCCGCTGTCATCGCATCGGTTGCCGCAGATTGCACATGCTACGGTACAAGACAATGTCGCGGCATGGGAACTCACGGAGAGGACCAAACTATAGCCGTGGCTCGACCGGGGCCAACCGCCCTGGCGGCTGGTCTCTAGAGGATTAGCAGCTGCGTTACCATCGCTTCATCGCCTGAGCAGGTCCCGCAAAAAGTTGCCGCCCTTGTTGGTTGTAACGTCATACCAGCCGTTGTTGCCAAGGTACTGATCGACGAAACGCGTATCGACCAGCTTCGCAATGGGCATTATCGCATCGAGCGTCTTCTCTTCGACCATCGACTTCATATTGGAGACGTAGATCTCGGGATAAAGGCCGCCATTCGGATCCATGGCCAAGGGGTTTGACTTTGGACCAAAATAGAAATCGTAAAGCTGCTCGTACTGTTCATCGGTATATCCGCTTGGGTCGACTTGGCGCGCGATCTTGATGTATGCCTTCTTGCCTTCGGGCGTTCGCGCAGAACGAGCCGCATTGAGCATCGCGTTGACGAAGCCTTGTACGACGTCGGGGCGCTCGTTGATCATCTTTGTCGTTACGACACAGATTTCCAGCGGCAATGGCGGCACGCTGTCGGACAGGGTGGCCAGCACATGGATGCCTTTCTGCTGCTGGACCCGGATCCACTCGCCGGCCGTCAACAGCGCCGCATCGACTTGATTGGCAATGACTGCGCGCGCGCGGGCGCTGGTGCCACCGATGGGGATCCAGTCGACCGAACCGTCCGGCAGCCCTTTTTTGCTGAGCCAGAGGGCAGCGTAGGTTTGCGAGATCGCGCCCATTTGTGTGATTGCCCATTTCTTCCCGCGCAAATCTTCAGGCTTGTTGATGGTATCGCGCGTGACGATGACGTAGGTGTTGTCGGCGTTGACACTGTACACCGTCTTCGCCGGCGAACCGCGCGCGATCGCGCTGGCGCTGCTGGTGAAACCATCGCATGCGGCATCGAGACTGCCGCCCGCCACAGCCTGCGTAGCCGTGAGCCCGGCGGTAAAGCCGATAATCTTGCCGTCGATGCCCTCGTTTCTCAAAAGGCCGCTCTCAATTGCATAGTTGACATAGAGGTACTCGAAAATGGCAGGAAGCTGCATGCCGATCCTGAA
>CATPCO010000511.1 GCA_955652925.1 uncultured Xanthobacteraceae bacterium
CGTACGCCGCGGGCCAAGATCATCCGTCGCGCGCTGGGCTTGAGCCAAGAGGACTTCGCCGCCCGTTACCATATTCCGCTCGGCACTTTGCGCGATTGGGAGCAGGGGCGCGCGGAGCCGGACCAGGCCGCACGCGCCTACCTCAGGGTCGGGAGCCCGACGCGGTCCGCAAGGCGCTCAAATCACCATGATGACATCGCGCCCGCTTCGCTCGATCAGCTCGCCCGCACGCGCGAGTTCGCGTGCACACTATTGGCCGCGTCACTTTGGATGCTTGCCGTGCCCAGCTCCATAGCGGCCATACCAAGGGTTCCAATTGCAAAAGCCGCGATTGCCGGCGACCACATTCGGCCGGCACTCCTCGATCGAGCGATAGCGGCAATCCCAGACCACGCCTCCTGCGCCGACCGAAACGACCGCGCACCAAGGGCGGACCCCATAAGCGCTGCTGGGTGTAACATTGGAATACAACGCCGCCACCCCGGCGGTCGTCGCAAGCACCAGTCGTGTGATGGTTTTCATGGTCCGCTTACGCTCCAGAACTCTCGTGAATGCAACATCCCCGTTCGACGACCGCTACCATGACTGGCCATAAACCATCACTCGATCACATCATCAGCAATGGCTCGAAGCCCGGGCGGAAACGTCAGATCTGTAGGTGGGCAAAGGCGTGATCGCAGACAAGCTTACGCAGTCTGCGCAAGCTTGACTGCGTCCGTGCCGTGCCCACGCGTGCCCAACACCATCTTCAATCGCGTGGGCAAAAGCAGACAAGTTTACGCAGTCTGCGCAAGCTTGACTGCGTTGCGCGCGATTACCTGTCCATCCAGCAAGAGATGTGGAGCGCGCGCCTATGCCCACCCTTGCTTCTGAATCAACGTTTCATTTCCGACTTGTTCGGTCGCACGGCCGCCGGCGCTGTGTCATGTAGCGGATAGAAGGGGCGGTGGTTCCATTGTAGGGTCGCGTCTCTCCTGCGAGGAAACATGCCTACCGGTATTCGATTGATACAAGCCGCCTCCTTCGATCCGGAGACGACGCACGCCATGGGTCAGGCCTACGATCAGGCCTGTGCCGGCATCGATCAGGGCGACGTTGTGCATCGTGAGCTGATCGCGAAGCGCATCATCGAGGCCGCGCGGCGTGGCGAGCGGGATATTGCGAGATTGGCCGCCTCTGGGCGCGAAAAGGCAGTCCAAGAATGCCCCACATCGCACACGCCAGAGCAGGGTTCGTAGCCCCGAGTCCTGAAAGAATGCCGCGACGCGGCACGCGACCTAACGGCGCCGTGGCGCGTTATACGAAGACACAATCCCGTTCACGCAGGAATTTCTGAGCAAGATGCTCGGTGTGCGCCGAGGCACGGTGTCGACCATCGCCACGCGATTTGAGACCGCCAAGCTGATCCGCGACGGCCGCGGCCAGATTGAGATACTCAACCGCGCTGGCCTCAAGAAAGAGGGCGGCTCCTGCTACGAATTCGTCGCCCGCCACATCGATCGGCTGCTGCCGGACGCGTAATCGCCCCGCTTGCGGGGCAGGGCAATCGCATCTGAGCAAGCCGTACCCCACACCGAGGCCGCGAAGCGGCACTACGCTGGTGGTTCTTGTAGGGGCAGGTTTAAAACCCGCCCCTACAAGCTTCGCGACCGCGATGTGCTTCGCGTCCGGGATTTGCGGACGCTTGTCATATTCATATGCGATTGCCCAGCGCTTGCGGGGGGAGGGGGCGCGCGCAGCGCGCGTCGCGCTCACTTTGCTTCCGGGCTGCCGAGTTGCCGCCGCAGCTGGTTCACCAGCGCGGCGAGCGTAACATCGTTCGGCAGCAATCGTGCGAGTCGCTCGGCATAGTCGAGCGCGCTCGCAACGTCGCCGGCGTCGCGGCAAAACGTCATCAGCGCCTGCAGGGTGTCGCGATCGCCGGGATGGCGCGCGAGGCTCTCCTTGAGGACCGCAATGACTTCGCCGCCGCGTCCCGCCGCGTTGAGCGCAACCGCATAGACATAGGCATATCTCGCCCGCTCGGGCTCGAGCTCGGCCGCGCGCTGCAGCTCGGCAAGCGCTTCCTCGGGCCGCTTGAGCCGGGTGAGCACGAGCCCCAATGCATGATGCAGGCCCGCATCCCGCGGCGAAGCGGCAAGCGCGGCGCGCAGCACGCTCTCTCCCTCGCCGTCACGGCCAAGCTGCCGGTAGAGATCGGCGAGATTGATCGCGGCCGGCGCGAACTGCGGATTGAGCCGCAGCGCCGCCTTGTACTCGGCCTCCGCTTCGCTCGCGCGGCCGCGCTGGGCGAGGAAAGTGCCGAGGCTCGAGCGCGCCTCCGGCCGGTCGGCATTGAGCCGTTGCGCGGCGACGAACTCAGCCGCGGCACGCTCGAAGCGTTCGCGATCGGCGGCGGGCTGGTTTCCCGCCGGCACAGTGGCAAGCAGCGCGACCGCCCGGATGCGCACGCCGCGATTGGAATCGGAGAGAAGCGGCGAGACCAGCGACCAGAGCTGGCCGGGCGGCACGTTGGCGAGCATGTCGAGCGCGCCGATGCGTACCATGGGATCGGGATCTGAAAGTGCGCTGCGCGCGAGGTTGATGTTGCCCGGCGACACGCGCGAAGCAAGCTCGGTCAGCGCCCCGGCACGCGCGAATGCCGGCGTATTGCGGTCGGACACCACCGCGGCAAGCAGCGCCTCGGCGTCGGCCTGATCCGACCAGGCGGCGTCGAAGGCTTGCGCGTATCTCTGGAAGCCTTTGCGGTCGGGCCCATGCCAGCTCTCGATGGCTACGGCCGCCCATTGCGCCGGCTTGTCCCCGTGGCAATCGTTGCAAGCGTTGGGCACACCGAGCTTCACCGAGAGGTCGGGGCGCGGCACACGAAAGCTGTGGTCGTGCCGGGCGTCGACCACCATGTAGGTTCGCGCCGGCATATGACACGACGCGCAGGCAACCGGCGCTGCTGCATCTCTTCCTTTCGGATGATGATGATGACTCGCCGATGCATACCTGTCAGGCGCATGGCACTGCACGCACACGCCATCGCCCGGCGCGCGCAGCTTCGCCGCGTGGGGCTCGTGGCAGTCGCTGCAGGTCACTCCCGCCGCGAACATCCGGCTCTGCTTGAACGAGCCGTAGTTGTAGACCTCGTCGCGCATCTGCCCGTCGGCGTAATAGAGCCCGCGCGCAAGCGGCGAGACCACGTGCGTGTCGGACAGCCATCGTCCAGGCATCCATTCCTCTGAAAACTCGCCGCGGCGGGCATGACAGAGCCCGCAGCTCTCGACCTCCTTGCGCAGGAGCGCCGGCGAGAAATTGCGCTGCGGCTCGCCGGTCTTTGCATCGTGGCGCCAGACGACATCCCGGCGCTCGTCAAAACGAATGAGGAGCCCCTTCGCCGGATCGTCTTTTTTCCCGAACGGCCACCAGCTTTGCTGTTGCCTGGCCCAGGTCACATGCTCGGAACCCTGGCCATGACAAGCCTCGCAGCCGACACTGATCTCTGCGAAGCGCGTGGCGAAGCGGTCGTTCGCCGCGTCGTAGTTCTTGCGCACACCCGTCGAATGGCATTCCGCGCACATGAAATTCCAGTTTTGATTGAGCCTGGTCCAGTGCAGCGGATCGTCGTGCTTGATTTCCTCGTCGGGATAAAGGTGAAACCAGTGCTGGCCGCCTTGTTCTTTCGGCTGGCTGTCCCAGGC